>NZ_JAUJUH010000011.1:0-89558 GCF_030484085.1 Erwinia wuhanensis | reverse complement strand
ATTACGCTTTCCTCCTTCAGAGTCAACCTCTTTTTCAGAAGTTTTCTCCGGCGATTCAGCTTCCTGAACCTCCTGAGCCGCTGGCTGTAAGCCGTTGTGCCGTCTCAGTGGTTGCGCATTATAGGGAGTTCTTGACGGCTGACAAGCGTTTATTACAAATAAATGAACGACAGCCGTATTTTTCAACAAAGCGTCCGTTTTTACTTCACATTGCCTGATAAAGCGGCAAATTCATGGGCAAAACGCGTCACCTGCTCCCAGTCGGTATACTCCACTTCTTTACTGGCATCCGTTTCGCCGCCGGTCATCCGCATAATCAGCTGAATCATAAAGCGGTCGAAGAAGCCGTAACGCGGATAGCGCAGCGCGCCCGCGAACACGGCGCAGCAGTCTGGCTGCCACGGCGAGTTCAGCAGGAACTTACGCGTGTAGGCGTTTGTCTGCGGCGTACGCTTCTCCGGCTTGCGCGCGGTAAGGTTAACCGAGAAGAATCCCGAAGGCCTTTTGGTAAGCTCGTTCAGATGCTGCTTAACAAACTTGTCGACCTTAGGATGGAAGTGGCCATAGCGAATAGAAGCGCCGATAAGTACCCTGTCGTACCTGGCCCATTCGATGTTATCCGCCTGAAGGATATTGATCGTATCGCATTCCTGATGCGCTTTGAGCTGGTTAGCTATATAAGCCGCGATTTCACGAGTCTGCCCGTCACGGCTGGAATAAAGAATAAGTGCTTTCATAAGATCCAACTTTTGTTATTCGCGCCAGAAGGTTGGCGTAAACAGAACCAACAGCGTGAAGACTTCAAGACGACCAAACAGCATTGTCAGAATCAAAATCCATTTCGCCGTATCATTCATAGTAGTGAAGTTATCCGCTACTACCCCTAAGCCCGGCCCCAGATTGTTCAGCGTTGCGGCGACGGCGGCAAAGGCTGAAAAATCGTCCACGCCCGTGGCGATAATGGCCAGCATGCTCAGCAGGAACACCAGCGCGTAGGCGGAGAAGAATCCCCATACCGCTTCCAGTATTCTTTCCGGCAGCGCCCGCTGCCCCAGCTTAATAGTGTAAACGGCATTGGGATGCACCAGCCGCTTCAGTTCGCGCGACCCTTGTTTGAACAGCAGCAGGATGCGGATCACCTTCAGGCCGCCGCCGGTCGATCCCGCACAGCCGCCGATAAAAGCAGAGCAAAGCAGCAGTACCGGTAAGAAGAGCGGCCAACGGGCGATGCTGTCGGTAGTGAAGCCTGCCGTCGTCGCCATGGAAACCACCTGGAAAAAAGCCTGGTTCAGCGTCTGCAGCCCGCTTTGATAGACATTGTGCGCCCAAAGCACCAGCGTGCAGATGATAACCAGCGTGAACTGCACCCCGATAAACATACGGAATTCCGGGTCGCGCCAGTAAACACGCAGATTACGTCCGCTGAGCAGCGTGAAGTGCAGGCCGTAGTTACAGCCGGAAATCAGCAGGAAAATGGCAATAATGCTGTTAATGGTCGGGCTGTGAAAATAGCCGATACTGGCGTCATGTGTGGAAAAGCCGCCGATAGCTATAGTAGAAAAGCTGTGGCCGATGGCGTCAAACAGCGGCATCCCGGCCAGCCAGAGCGCCAGTGCGCAAATGACGGTTAACAGCACGTAGATCAGCCAGAGCGTTTTTGCCGTTTCGGCAATTCGGGGCCGCATCTTGTTATCTTTCAGCGGGCCTGGCATCTCCGCACGGTAAAGCTGCATCCCGCCGACGCCCAGTATAGGCAGGATAGCCACTGCCAGCACGATGATCCCCATCCCGCCCAGCCATTGCAGCATTTGCCGGTAGAACAGAATGGCTTTGGGCAGGGAATCCAGCCCCACCAGCGTCGTGGCGCCCGTGGTGGTCAGGCCGGAGAAAGATTCAAAGAACGCGTCGGTTAACGACAGGTTAGGATGTTCGGCAAAGATAAAGGGCATCGCCCCGACGCTGCCCAGCACCGTCCAGAACAGCACGACGATCAAAAAGCCTTCTCGCGGCTTCAGCTCGCTTTTCTGCTTGCGGTTCGGCCACCACAGCAGCGAGCCGATCAGTAACGCCATAAAGAAGGTTTGCGTAAAGGCTCGTCCGGCGCCGTCACGGTAGATTAGCGCCACCAGGCCCGGCACGATCATGGTGCCCGAAAACAAAATGACCAGTAAACCCACGATGCGGGTGATGGCACGAAAATGCATGTAGCCTTTCCTTTCCTGACAAGGTGTTAGTCGGTCGGGGCCAGATGGAGCGCCCCTCTGCTGAAATCGGTGAGATTGCGCGTGAAGCCTGCGACCTGCGCATGGGGCAGCGCCAGCGTCAGCGAGACACGCTGTAAAAACTCGCTGTGCAGCAGCTGACCGTTAAAACGGGCGACCATCCTTTCTATTTCCGCCAGCTGCGCATAGTCGCAAACCAGCGTAAAGGTCAGCATGGGCACCTTCCGCGCACGAGGCAGCAATTTTAATGCCTGCTGCACGCCGCCGCCGTAGGCCTTAACCAGCCCGCCGGTGCCCAGCTGTATGCCGCCGTAATAGCGCACCACTACCGCCGTTATCTCGCCCACGCCGCTGCCCATCAGCTGGGCCAGCATCGGTTTGCCCGCCGTGCCGGAAGGCTCGCCGTCATCCGAGAAACCCAGCTGCTGCGAATCGTCAGGCGCGCCCGCTACCCAGGCCCAGCAGTGATGCCGGGCGGCAGGATGCTCGCCTTTCACCTGCTGCACAAAAGCGCGCGCCGCCTCCACGCCTTCGGTATGCGCCAGCAGCGTGATAAAGCGGCTTTTTTTTATTTCCTCGCTGAAGCTGAAGGTTTCAGCGGGGATCTCCCAGGCGTCCATTAATCCAGCTTCAGATCCCGGGTCATGTTTTCCACGCCCTGTTCATGGATCACCACGTTATCTTCGATTCGGATACCGCCATAAGGCTTCAGCGCCTCAATGCGCGCCCAGTCGAAGTGCTGGCTGAACTTGCCTTCGCGCCATGGCGCGAGCAGCGACTCGATAAAGTAGATGCCGGGTTCAATCGTCAGTACCATGCGCGGTTCAAGGATGCGCGTGCAGCGTAAAAAGGGATACTGCTGCGGCGCGGCCAGATGGGTGCCGCTGTCATCCTGCATAAAACCGGCGACGTCATGCACCTGTAGGCCAAGCGGATGACCCACGCCGTGCGGCATAAACGGCCCGGTAAGGTTTTCCGCCACCATCGCCTCTTCGCTCAGCCCTTTGACCAGCTGATGTTTCAGCAGCAGTTTCGCCAGCCGCTGATGCATCTGCTGATGGTAGTCGGTATAGCGCACGCCCGCCTTCAGCGTGGCAATCAGCGCCAGCTCTTCTTCATTCATATCCTGAATAAGCGTCGCATAGTCGCTGGCGGGATCGTAAGCGTAGCTGCGCGTCAGATCCGCTGCATAACCGTTATATTCCGTGCC
The DNA here is from genome assembly GCF_030484085.1 of Erwinia wuhanensis. Classification (NCBI taxonomy): domain Bacteria; kingdom Pseudomonadati; phylum Pseudomonadota; class Gammaproteobacteria; order Enterobacterales; family Erwiniaceae; genus Erwinia; species Erwinia wuhanensis. The sequence continues at coordinate 86,126 of NZ_JAUJUH010000011.1, read as the reverse complement.
TGCATCCAGCAGAAAGCTGCGCGGCTGTTCCGGCGGCAATTGATCAAGCTTAGTGTAGTGCAGCACGGCGGCATGTTCGTTCAGCGCGACGATATTGCCGTAAGGCACGTCGATATCGCGATGGCCGGTAGCGCTGAGGTAAGCAATATTAATATCGAACTCGCTCATGCCGGAAAGAAAGGCTTCCTTCGCTGCGCGATGACCGATCACCGCCGTCTTTTGCGCTTCGCGCAGGCAGTAAAGTTCGTAATCGGTTTTATAAGAGCGATGATAATGCAGAAAGTCGATCACCCCTTTTGGGTTGATCGCGGCGGCGTTGATGCCAAGCTGGGCGGCACGCTGCGGCACCGGGCCGATATAGGCAACGTTTTCACGGTTTGTCGGCAACAGCTGGCCGATTTCATCCGCTTTTTTCAGCGCCGTAATCTCCATGCCGTCCGTCCAGAAGCTTTGCGGCAGCGGCTCGACGTTGTGCCAGTAATCCACCGGCGAATAAAACCAGAGCTTCGGCTTGTTGACGCCGTCGACCCACAGCCAGCAGTTGGGCACGGTGGTCACCGGCAGCCAGGCTTTAAACTGCGGGTTTACTTTGAAAGGGTAGTCGTGGTCATCCAGAAAAACCGTCAGCAGTTCGCCGGAATGGATCAGCATGGCATCCAGCTTAAAGCGGGCCAGCACCTGCTGCGCGCGCGCCTGTAGCGTCTTCAGATGCTCATGATAAAGGGCGCTCAACGAGTCCATCACTTTACCTCCGTTAATCACGTAATCAGGCGCATCTTAGCACGGCGAGATCGTTTTGCCGCGCCTGTGATCTTGTTTGCAAATAAGCAAACTCTCGTTTGCAAATAATTAACATCAACTCCACACTCTCGATCATCTGGTATGACCAGATCCCTTTAGCGCGGCAGCAGGAGAGAAGAATGCTTTACCAAGGCGACACCCTGACCCTGAACTGGCTGGAAAATGGTATTGCTGAACTGGTTTTTGATGCGCCCGGTTCAGTTAACAAACTGGATACGCAAACCGTCGCCAGCCTGGGCGAGGCGATAGCCGTGCTGGAGCGGCAGCCGGATCTGCAGGCGGTTCTGCTCAGTTCGCGCAAACCGGCGTTTATCGTCGGCGCGGATATTACCGAATTTTTATCGCTGTTCGCCGCCCCGGAGGAACAGCTGACGCAGTGGCTGCATTACGCCAACGCTATCTTTAATCGGCTTGAGGATCTGCCGGTGCCGACCTTGTCGGCCGTACAGGGCTATGCGCTGGGCGGCGGCTGTGAATGTATCCTGGCAACGGACTTCCGTATCGCCACGCCGGACGCGCGTATTGGCCTGCCGGAAACGAAGCTGGGGATCATGCCCGGCTTTGGCGGCTCGGTGCGCCTGCCGCGTCTGCTGGGCGCCGACAGCGCGCTGGAAATTATCGCCGCCGGAAAAGATGTCGATGCGCAAAAAGCGCTGGCGCTGGGCCTGGTGGATGCCGTTGTGGCGGCTGATAAGCTGCGCGATGCGGGCATCGCCATCCTGCGCGAGGCCATTAGCGGCAAACAGCCGTGGCGCGAACGTCGCGAGCCGAAGCTGCAACCGCTGAAGCTCAATAAAATTGAGGCGATGATGATTTTTACCACCGCCAAAGGCGTGGTGCTGCAAACCGCGGGCAAGCACTACCCTGCTCCGCTGACGGCGGTAAAAACGATTGAGGCCGCTGCTGCGCTGGGCCGTGATGAAGCTTTGCTGCTGGAAACGCAGGCTTTTGTCCCGCTGGCCCGTTCCGACGAGGCGCGTGCGCTGGTCGGCCTGTTCCTTAACGATCGCGCGCTGAAGGCGAAAGCGAAAAAGCTGGCGCAGAATAGCGCGCTACCGAAGCAGGCTGCCGTATTGGGCGCGGGCATTATGGGCGGCGGCATCGCTTATCAGGCGGCCAGCAAAGGCGTACCGGTATTAATGAAGGATATCAATCCGGCCTCGCTGGAACTCGGTATGACCGAAGCGGCCGGGCTGCTGAATAAGCAGCTGACGCGAGGGAAAATTGACGCGATGCAGCTGGCGGGCATCATCGGCGCTATCCATCCAACCCTGAGCTATGAAGGATTTGAACGTGCCGATATGGTCGTCGAGGCCGTGGTGGAAAACCCGCGCGTTAAAGCGGCGGTGCTGGCAGAGACGGAACAGCATCTTCGTCAGGATGCCGTTCTGGCTTCCAATACCTCGACTATTCCCATCAGCCAGCTTGCTGATGCGCTGCAGCGCCCGGAAAACTTCTGCGGAATGCACTTTTTTAATCCGGTGCACCGCATGCCGCTGGTTGAAGTGATCCGGGGTGCAAAAACCTCGGACGCCACGCTGGCGAAAGTGGTGGCCTGGGCCGACCAAATGGGCAAGACGCCCATCGTGGTGAACGACTGTCCCGGTTTTTTCGTCAACCGCGTGCTGTTCCCCTATTTTGCCGGCTTCAGCCTGCTGCTGCGCGACGGTGCGGATTATCGTCAGATAGATAAAGTCATGGAAAAGCATTTCGGCTGGCCGATGGGGCCTGCCTGGCTGCTGGACGTGGTCGGCATTGATACCGCGCATCACGCGCAGAGCGTAATGGCTGACGGTTTCCCGAACCGTATGAAAAAGGATTACCGTGATGCCATCGACGTGCTGTTCGAGGCGAAACGGTTCGGACAAAAAAATCAGGCCGGGTTTTATCGCTGGGAGAAGGACAGCAAAGGCAAACAGAAGAAAATTGTCGATCCCGAAGTCGATAAACTGCTGCAAAGCGTCAGCCAGCCGCAGCGCGTTTTCAGCGATGAAGAAATTGTGGCCCGAATGATGATCCCGATGGTTAACGAAGTGGTGCTCTGCCTGGAAGAAAACATTATCGCCACGCCGGCCGAAGCGGATATGGCGCTGGTTTACGGGCTGGGCTTCCCGCCGTTTCGCGGCGGCGTTTTCCGCTATCTGGATACGCAGGGCAGCGCCCGCTTTGCCAGCCAGGCGGCCTTCTTTGCCGCGCTCGGCCCGCTTTATCAGCTGCCGGCCAGCCTGCAGGAAAAAGCGCAGCATAAAACGCAGTGGTATCCGCAGGTTCAACCGGCCGATGACGTCCTGAAAACGGCGTAAGGAAAGAGAAATGGAAAAAGTCGTAATTGTTGATGCCATCCGCACGCCGATGGGCCGCTCCAAAGGCGGCGCTTTTCGCCATGTCCGGGCGGAAGATCTTTCGGCGCATCTGATGCGCTCGCTGCTGAGCCGCAACCCGGCGCTGGCGGCGGCAAGCCTGGATGATATTTACTGGGGCTGCGTGCAGCAAACGCTGGAGCAGGGTTTTAACATCGCCCGTAATGCCGCCCTGCTGGCGGAAATCCCGCATCGGGTGCCCGCTACCACCGTCAACCGCCTTTGCGGCTCCTCGATGCAGGCAATGCACGATGCCGCGCGCGCCATCATGGTTGGCGACGCCAGCGCCTGCCTGGTGGGCGGCGTGGAGCATATGGGCCACGTGCCGATGAGCCACGGCGTCGATTTTCATCCCGGCCTGAGCAAAACCGTGGCGAAAGCCGCCGGCATGATGGGCCTGACGGCGGAAATGCTGGCGCGTATGCACCAGATCGGTCGGGAAAGGCAGGATGAATTTGCCGCCCGCTCGCACCAGCGCGCCTGGGCCGCCACGCAGGCGGGTCACTTTGCTGCGGAGATCGTCGCGACCAGTGGCCATGACGGCGACGGCGTGCTCAAGCGCTATGATTTTGATGAAGTGATCCGTCCCGATACCACCACAGCGGGTCTGGCCGCGCTGAAGCCCGCCTTCGATCCGGTTAACGGCACGGTAACGGCGGGCAGCTCCTCGGCGCTCTCCGACGGCGCGGCGGCGATGCTGCTGATGAGCGAATCACGCGCTCGCGAGCTAGGCCTGAAAGCGCGGGCGCGGATCCGCTCGATGGCAGTGGTCGGCTGCGATCCGTCGATTATGGGCTTTGGCCCGGTGCCCGCCTCCCGGCTGGCGCTGAAGAAAGCAGGACTGAACGTCAGCGATATCGATCTGTTTGAGATGAACGAAGCGTTCGCCGCGCAGGTGCTGCCGTGTATTAAGGAGCTGGGATTGATGGAGGAGCTGGATAACAAAATCAATCTGAACGGCGGCGCTATCGCGCTGGGTCATCCGCTGGGCTGTTCCGGCGCGCGGATCGCCACGACGTTGTTGAACCTGATGGAGCGACGCGACGCACAGTTTGGTCTGGCGACCATGTGTATCGGTTTGGGACAGGGCATCGCTACCGTACTGGAAAGGGTTTGATGCAGCCGCCCGTGACGGGCGGCTTTTTTACGCAATCGTTCCGGCTCAGATAAAGGCGAAGGCGTCGCCAAACATCTGTTCCGCTTTCGCCTCGCGCTCGGCACAGAAGCGTTCGCGCGCGATTTTCGCCATTTCAAAACGGCCCGCGATATAGATCTCGTACTCGGCCAGGCTGCGGTGGTCGTTCATAACCGCCGTCAGCACGGTGCCGCTACGCCCTTCCCAGCCCGGCTCAGGCTGTTCCACCACCGGGATCACCTTCAGGTTCGGGTGCTTCACCGCCAGCGCTTCCAGTTCGTCCATATCGTAGAGGTGCTTCAGTTCACGGCCGCCCCAGTAAATTTCGATATGACGCTCCGGCCGCTGCGCCAGCGCGGTCAGCAGGATCGAACGGGCGTAGGAGAAGCCCGTGCCGCCCGCAATCAGGATCAGCGGACGGTCGCTCTCTTCACGCAGCCACGCGTCGCCGTGCGGAATATCCACGGTAATGCTGCGCTGCTCCTGGATCCGTTCCATCACCGCCATCGCGTAGAGATTGAGTTCCGAAGCGCCAATATGCAGCTCAATAATCTCTTTTTCCATCGGCGTGGAAGCCAGCGAGAACGGGCGTTTGTCGCGCTCGTCCATCACTACCATCAGATACTGACCGGCCCGGAAGCTGAAATCGGCTTCCGGCACCATACGGACTCGGTAAACGGTATCGGTTATCGCCTCTACCGAGATCACTTTACAGCTTAACGTTGTCATGCGTTCCCTCTGTCGGGTCGATTATTTGCCGGGCGCGTTTTTGCGCGTGGGCGACTCACTGAAGATGCCTAACTCGTCCCATATGGCATCAATGCGCGCGGTGACGGCGGGATCTTTGCGAATAGGGCGGCCCCATTCGCGCTGGGTTTCTCCGGGCCACTTGTTGGTGGCGTCCAGGCCCATTTTCGAGCCTAACCCGGAAACCGGCGAAGCGAAATCCAGGTAGTCGATAGGCGTGTTCTCTACCAGCACCGTATCCCTGGCCGGATCCATCCGGGTGGTAATGGCCCAGATAACGTCGTTCCAGTCGCGCGCGTTCACATCGTCGTCACATACGATAACAAACTTAGTGTACATAAACTGGCGCAAAAATGACCAAACGCCCATCATCACCCGCTTGGCATGGCCTGCGTACTGCTTTTTCATCGTAACGATCGCCAGACGATAAGAACAACCTTCCGGCGGCAGATAAAAATCGACGATTTCCGGGAACTGCTTTTGCAGGATCGGCACGAAGACTTCATTCAGCGCCACGCCAAGCACGGCTGGCTCATCCGGCGGACGCCCGGTATAGGTGGAATGATAGATGGCGTCGCGGCGCTGCGTAATGTGCGTTACGGTAAACACCGGGAAGTTATCGACTTCATTATAGTAGCCGGTATGGTCGCCATACGGCCCTTCCGGCGCCACTTCGCCCGCCTCGATATAGCCTTCCAGCACGATTTCCGCGCTGGCCGGCACTTCCAGATCGTTGGAGACGCACTTCACGACTTCGGTTTTGGTGCCGCGCAGCAGTCCCGCAAAAGCATATTCAGAAAGCGTATCGGGAACCGGCGTGACCGCGCCCAAAATGGTGGCGGGATCGGCGCCCAGCGCGACGGAGACCGGGAAGCGCTCGCCGGGATGCTGCTGCGTCCACTCCTGGAAATCCAGCGCGCCGCCGCGATGCGACAGCCAGCGCATAATGAGTTTGTTCTTACCAATAACCTGCTGGCGATAGATGCCCAGGTTCTGCCGCTCTTTGTGCGGGCCGCGCGTAACCGTCAGGCCCCAGGTGATCAGCGGCGCGGCATCTTCCGGCCAGCACTTCATCACCGGAATGCGGCTCAGATCGACTTCATCGCCCTGCCAGATTTGCTGCTGGCACGGCGCGTCGCGCAGGCGCTTCGTCGGCATATTCAGCACCTGCTTCCACTGCGGCATTTTGTCGAAAAAGTCGCGAAAACCGCGCGGCGGTTCCGGCTCTTTCAAAAAGGCGAGCAGGCGGCCCACTTCACGCAGCGCCTTCACGTCTTCCTGGCCCATGCCCAGCGCAACGCGATCCGGCGTGCCGAAAAGGTTGCACAGCACCGGCATATTATAGCCTTTGGGGTTTTCAAACAGCAGCGCCGGCCCGCCGGCTCGCAGAGTGCGATCGGCAATTTCGGTCATTTCAAGATCGGGATCGATCTCTTGCTTAATGCGTTTTAATTCCCCGCGCTGCTCCAGCAGGGAAAGGAAGTCGCGTAGGTCGTGGTATTTCATGACTTCTCATCAATACGGTCAGTGAATCGGCCATTATAGGGAGGATTAAGCTCTCGTGCTTAGTTTTTCGCGGCAGGAGGTCGGCGCGCTCACGCTGCGACCGCCAAAAATTTTTTCTTCCGGCATCCCGACTCATCAACCGATCCGCTGATAACTACAGTTAATAAGCTTTATGCTTAACGCTGTCCGTTCATTCATCGCGATTTCAGGCGCCTTCTGGCCTGCATGTTGCTATAACTATCACGCTATTTTTGTTATTCTTAGCGACCCTGTAATTGCAAAGTGACGTTATGGAATCCTGGTATTTACTTTATTGCAAACGTGGCCAGCTTACCCGCGCGAAAGAACATCTTGAGCGCCAGGCGGTGCATTGTCTCAGCCCCATGATTGCCTTAGAGAAACTGGTGCGCGGCAAGCGTACTCAGGTAAATGAGCCGCTGTTCCCGAACTACCTTTTTATTGAGTTCGATCCGGAAGCGATTCATACCACGACCATCAGCGCCACGCGCGGCGTCAGCCATTTCGTTCGCTTCGGCAATCTGCCCGCGACCGTGCCGCAGGACGTGATCGAAGCGCTGCAAACGCAGGCGACGGTAACGCTGCCCGCACCGACGCTACCGCAGCCCGGCGACAGAGTATTGATTACCGCTGGCGCTTTCGAAGGCCTGAAGGCAATTTTTACCGAGCCGGACGGCGAGGCGCGTTCTATGCTGCTGCTTAACCTGCTGAATAAGCAGATCGTCCGCAGCCTGGACAATCGGCAGTTCCAGAAACTCTGAGGCTACTGCGCGTTCAGACGGAAAAGCGCTCGCGCATTGCTGTCGCACTGCTGCCCCAGGGTAGCCGCCTCTTCGCCGCGCAGTAGCGCGACCTGTTCCACGATATGCGGCAAAAAGCACGGCTCGTTACGTCGCGATGCAGGACGGGGACGCATGTCGCGCGGCAGCAAATAAGGCGCGTCCGTTTCCAGCAGCAGCCTGTCAGCAGGAATAAGCGGCATCAGCTCGCGCAGCTCAAGTCCGCGACGTTCATCGCACACCCATCCCGTAATGCCGATATAAAGCCCGGCAGCCAGACAGGCTTCCAGCTCCGCTTTCGTGCCGGTAAAACAGTGTACGACCGCGCCGGGCAGCTTTGGCAGCCAGGGCGTCAGGATAGCGAGAAAGCGATCGTGCGCTTCGCGGCAGTGCAGAAAAACGGGCAGCTGCAGATCGGCCGCCAGCTCAAGCTGAGCATTAAAGGCGTAAGCCTGCTGTTCCGGCCCGCAGATGTTGCGGTTGAAATCCAGCCCGCACTCGCCAATCGCCGCCACTTCCGGGCTTTCCGCCAGCCTTCTTAAGGTGGCGGCCGTTTCCGCCGACCATTCGCTGGCGTGATGCGGATGAACGCCTGCCGTAGACCAGCAGTAGCCGGAACGACGTTTCGCCAGGCTCTGCGCCTGCTGGCTCTCCAGCGCGTTGGTGCCGGTAATCAGAATGCCGGTGACGCCCGCATCAACGGCGCGTTTTACAACCTTGTCGCGATCTTTGGCGAACTGCGTGCTGGTCAGATTGACCCCAATATCAAACATAGCGTGTTCCAAACAGTAACCGCCCTTACGGGCGGTTATTTTTTAATGTGGGCAGGCCTTCGCGGCTACTCCGTCTCCTGGTCACTCTCTTCCCGCCGTAATCCGGTATAGAAACGGGAGAAGAACACGCCGACCTCAAACAGGCAGTACATCGGAATGGCCAGCAGCGTCTGGGAAAGCACATCCGGCGGCGTCAACAGCATACCTACGATAAAAGCGCCGACCAGAACATAAGGCCGCTTCGCCTTCAGTTCCTCCGGCGTGGTCACACCGGTCCAGCACAGCAGCACGATAGCAATCGGCACCTCGAAAGAGACGCCAAACGCCATAAACAACGCCATTACGAAATCGAGATAGTTATTGATATCGGTAGCGATCTGCACGCCGTGCGGCGCGGTTTTAGCGAAGAACCCAAAGGCCAACGGGAAGACAACAAAGTAGGCGAAAGCCATCCCTATATAGAATAGGAATGAACTGGAAATCAGCAGCGGCACCACCAGCCTGCGTTCGTGGCGGTAAAGCGCGGGCGCGATAAAGGCCCAGATTTGGTAAAGGATCACCGGTACCGCAAGGAAGACGGAAACGATCATGGTCAGCTTGACCGGCGCGAAAAAAGGCGAAGCCACGTCGGTCGCGATCATGCTGGCGCCCGCTGGCATCTGCTCGATCAGCGGCGCGGAAACCAGCTGATAAATATCGTTGGAAAAGTACGCCAGGCAAAGGAAAATCGCCACCACGGCGATAATGCAGTTCAGCAGGCGCTTACGCAGCTCAATCAGATGGCTGATAAGCGGTTGGGTATCTTCAACAGCCATGTTTAGCGTTCATCCGGTTGGGTGGTGGAAACAGGCGCACGGCTGGAAAGCGTCGGCGCTTCGTCTTTAACGGCCTTTGGCTTTTCAGGCGCGGCGGCAGGCGCCGTATTCGACGCGGCGTCCGGCTTTCCGGCGGCGGTTTCATAAGGCGCGCTGGCGGCGGCAGGCGCTTCAGCAGCCCTGGCCGTCGCGGATTTTGCTACGGCCGCATCGCTTGCAGCAGACGAAGCAGGTTCAGCGACCTGGGCTACCCCGCTTGTGGCAGGTTCGGCAACGTGAACCGCAGCGGACGGTGCTACAGCCGCATCGCTTGCGACAGGCGAAACAGTTTCAGCAACCTGGGCTACACCGCTTGCGGCTGGCTCAGCAACGCGAACCGTAGCAGAGTGCGCTGCTGCCATATCGCTCGCCGCAGGCGAAACATGCACGACTGGCGTATGCTGTTCCTGCTGCACCGCAGGCTGTGGCGCTGCACTGGTTGCTGCCTCTGGCGCCTGCGCCGGGGCGCTGGCCTGATGATCGGCCGCAGCAGGCGTCACGCCTTCATGAGAATCCTCGGCGTTTTTCACCAGCGGATTGTGGATAGTGTTAGCTTCGTCGTCCGCTTTTTCGTTCTCGCCCAGATAGGTACGCTTCATGGATTCCGCCGACTGCTTCAGCTCTTCCATCGAGGCTTTCAGCTCCGGCGACAGGCTGTTTTTACTGGCCTCTTCCACCTTCTTCAGGCTGTCCTGCAGCTCCTGGAGTTTCAGCTCCTGCGCCAGTTCGTTTTGCACATTAGCCGCCAGCGAGCGCAGCGCGCGGATCCAGCCGACCACGGTTTTTACCGCAACCGGCAAACGCTGCGGACCCAGCACTACCAGCCCGATAATAAACACCAGAATCAGTTCACTAAAACCTATGTCGAACACGGCTTACACCTTGTCGTTCTTAACGTCTTCTTTCTTCGCTTCTGCGTGCTGTTTGTCGGCCAGAGTGGCTTTAAAATCAGCATCGTCGGCATGTGTTTTTGGCTTTTCGTCATCGTCACTCATGGCTTTTTTAAAGCCTTTGATTGATGAACCGAGATCGGAACCCAGCCCGCGCAGTTTCTTCGTGCCGAAGAGCAGCACAACGATTACGGCAATAATTAACAATTGCCAGATACTAATACCGCCCATAATTTTGCCTCAGATGTCAGTTAATGCAGGTTTCGCAGTATATAAGCCGGGCTGACCGCGCGCAAAGCGCTGCCAGCCCCTCTTTACCTTTCATGACAGTCAGTCGGTTTTACGCCAGCCGACCAGCCAGCTTACCAGACCGCCAGCGACCATAACCGCCGACAGCAAATCCCACTGCGGTCTGGTCAGCAGAATAGCCGTGCCGCTCAACAGCAGCGTGGCGCCAATACCGAACAGATAGCGCGACTGATGATGCCGCACCCGGTCGTTGCGCAGATCGTAAGAAAGCTTATCGACGCTGTGCTGCAGATGCTTGTGTCGCTTCAGGCTTTCGTAAACCAGCTCCGGCAGCTCCGGCAGTTTTTCCGCCCAGAACGGCGCTTTTTCTTTCAGCGCGCGCACGATAGCCGGAATGCCAATCTGATCTTTGATCCAGTCTTCCAGGAACGGCTTGGCGGTTTTCCACAGGTCGAGCTGCGGATAAAGCTGTCGTCCAACGCCTTCCACATACAGTAGAGTTTTCTGTAACAGCACCAGCTGAGGCTGCACTTCCATGTTGAAGCGGCGCGCCGTATTAAAGAGGTTCAGCAGCACGTGACCGAAGGAGATTTCCGCCAGCGGCTTTTCAAAAATCGGTTCGCAAACGGTACGAATAGCGAACTCGAAATCCTCTACGTTGGTATCCGCCGGCACCCAGCCGGAATCAACGTGCAGCTCGGCAACCTTGCGGTAATCGCGGTTGAAGAAGGCGATAAAGTTCTCCGCCAGATACCGCTTATCTTCTTTATTCAGCGAGCCAACGATACCGCAGTCGATACCGATATATTGCGGATCTTCAGGATGCTCATAGCTGACAAAAATGTTGCCCGGATGCATATCGGCGTGGAAAAAGCTGTCGCGGAACACCTGGGTAAAGAAGACCTGCACGCCGCGCTCGGCCAGCAGCTTCATGTTGACGCCGCGCTGTTCGAGCTGCACCACATCGGAGATTGGAATGCCGTAAATGCGCTCCATCACCAGCATGGTTTCGCTACAGTAGTCGGAATATATTTCCGGCACGTAAAGCATGTTGCTGCCTTCGAAATTACGGCGCAGCTGAATGGCGTTAGCCGCTTCGCGCAGCAGGTTCAGTTCGTCTATCAGCGTTTTTTCGTAATCGGCCACCACTTCCTGCGGACGCAGGCGGCGCCCGTCCGGTAACAGGCGAGGCACCCAGGCCGCCATGCGGTTGATCAGCTTCATATCGGCTTTGATCACCGGCAGGATATCCGGACGAATAACCTTAATGACCACTTCCCTGCCGTTTTCCTTCAGCGTGGCGGTGTGTACCTGCGCGATGGAAGCGGAAGCAAGCGGCGTGATCACAAAGTCATCAAACAGGGTTTCCACCTTGCAGCCAAGCGACATCTCAATCTGTTTTTTCGCCTGTACGCCATCGAAAGGCGCGACCTTGTCCTGCAGCATCGCCAGCTGATCGGCGATATGCGGCGGAAAAAGATCGCGTCGCGTGGACATCATCTGACCAAATTTGATCCACACCGGGCCAAGCTGCTCCATGGCTAACCTGATACGCTCGCCAAGCTGACGCTCTTTGTGCAAATTAGGCATCCAGAACAGCGTCCGGCGCCACAGGCGCAGCGGCAGCGCCAGCCGGGTTTTCGGGATTAGCTCATCCAGTCCATAGCTCAAAAAGATACGGATAATAAAATAGAGACGACGTATTTCTCCGAGGGTCATTTGCCCTCCAGTTGTTTAAGGCGGGTTTCCAGCGCAGCCAGCTCGCGAGCGGCGGCGTCGACTTCTTCAGCAAACCAGGCAAGCTCCAGGCCGCCCGGCGCCAGGCGCCACTCTTCCGTCAGCGCCTGACCAAGGTAGCTCTGTTTACGGTCAAGATTGCCGCGCACCAGCTGCAACCCGCGACGGGCGGCCTGGCTGATGCCCTGAGCGGCAATATCGCCAATCCAGGGCGCGAGATATTCGGCAGGGTCAAGCTCGGCCAGATCGATCAGCGCGGAGAACTGCTGGACGACCTGTAGATCGCCCTCAACCTCCAGCTCGCCGCTGCGGATCAGGCTGGTTAACTGCTGACGATCGCGCAGCTTGCGCAGCGTCGCCAGACGGGTTTTCACCTTGCAGTCCGGCGTGTCGCACCAGTCGCCCAGCACATCGACCTGTTGGTCGCTGAAGATAAAGATCAGCGGCTGCTTCAGCTCGGCCAGCTCAATGGCCAGGCTGCGGCCGTTAAGACGCTGACGCGCGGCTTTCAGGCCGCGATCGCGATAAAGGATCTGATTGAGCGCCGTTTCCAGCCCTGCGGTTAACAGCGGCGTTAAGGTCATTCGCTATCCTGTTCAGAACTTGAATCCGCGGTGCAGCGCAACGATGCCACCGGTAAGATTGTGATAGGTAGTATTCTCGAAGCCGACATCATCCATCATCTGCTTTAACGTATCCTGATCCGGATGCATTCGGATAGATTCGGCCAGATAGCGGTAGCTTTCGGAATCTTTCGCCACCAGCTCGCCGATACGCGGCAGCACGTGGAATGAGTAGGCGTCATACGCCTTGCTTAGCGGCTCCAGCAGCGGTTTGGAAAACTCCAGCACCAGCAGGCGTCCGCCCGGCTTCAGCACGCGGAACATCGAGGCCAGCGCCTTCTCTTTTTCGGTGACGTTACGCAGGCCGAAAGCGATAGTGATGCAGTCGAAATGATTGTCCGGGAACGGCAGCGCTTCGGCGTTAGCCTGCACGTAGTTCACGTTGCCGATAATCCCGTTGTTACGCAGTTTCTCACGGCCTACTTTCAGCATGGAGCTGTTGATATCCGCCAGCACCACTTCACCCGTTTCACCTACCAGGCGAGAGAATTTAGCGGTCAGATCGCCGGTACCGCCGGCCAGATCCAGGACGCGCTGTCCGCGACGCACGCCGCTGCAATCGATAGTAAAACGTTTCCAGACACGGTGGATGCCGAACGACATCAGATCGTTCATCAGGTCATATTTGGCCGCAACGGAATGGAAAACATCAGCCACCATTTCAGCTTTGTCGCTTTTCGCTACCGTGCGAAAGCCGAAGTGCGTGGTATCCTTTGATTCATCTGCCATTTGTTTTGCCTGCTCTGCAATCAGTTATCTGCCAAGTGTATCAGAGTCCCGCAGGCCAGGCACAGCCTTGCGGGTTATTCATTAACTCGGGCCGCGCCTGGCCCGGTTTGCGTCGCCAGATACGCGACATCTTCCTCATCTTCGTTCTCTTGCTCGTCAGCCTCATCCGGCATCGCCTGCGCGACCAGGCGGGGGTTAATAGGCCGCTTGATGGCCACGCCCAGCTGCCGAAAACTTTCCGTCTGCGCGATCAGGTTGCCCCGCCCTTCCGCCAGCTTCTTCATGGCCTGACGATAGCTTTCGCTGGCCTTATCGAGGCTTTGCCCCATTGCCGACATGTCGTCGACAAACAGGCGCATTTTGTCATAGAGCTTAGCCGCTCTGTCGGCGATGCGCTGGGCATGACGGCTTTGGTGCTCGTAGCGCCACAGGTTATTGATGGTACGTAGCGCCACCAGCAACGTGGTGGGGCTGACCAGCATGATGTTTTGACCCAGCGCCTCGTTGATCAGTTCCGGCTGACGGTCAATAGCGACCAGAAAAGCGGGTTCGACCGGAATAAACATCAGTACGTAGTCCAGCGATCGCAGGCCGGGCAGCTGCTGATAATCTTTGCGGCTCAGCAGGCGGATATGGCTGCGAATGGCCGCAACGTGCTCGCCGATGGCCGTTTCGCGCGTGGCTTCATCTTCGCCGTTGAAATAGCGTTCGTAAGCCACCAGCGTCATCTTCGCGTCGATCACCACGTCTTTGCCCTGCGGCAGACGCACAATCACGTCCGGCTGCATACGGGCGTTATGCTCCAGCTGAATATTGACCTGGGTTTCATATTCGTGCCCTTCCCGCAGGCCGGAGGCTTCCAGCACGCGGCTGAGCACGACTTCGCCCCAGTTTCCCTGCATTTTATTGTCGCCCTTCAGGGCCTTGGTCAGGTTAATCGCTTCCTGCGCCATTTGGGCATTGAGCTGTTGCAGATTGCGGATTTCATGAGAAAGCGTATGGCGCTCGCGCGCCTCCTGGCCGAAGCCTTCCTGAACCTGGCGACGAAACCCTTCCAGCTGTTCGCGCAGCGGCGAGAGCAGCCCGTCCAGGCTCTGGCGGTTCTGCTCATCGACACGGCGGTTGCTGTGTTCGAAAATACGGTTGGCAAGGTGTTCAAACTGCGCGTTCAGCCGCTGTTCGCTGTTGACCAGCAGGCGCTGCTTCTCTTCCGCCGCCATTCTGCTCTCTTCAAGCCGAATGGTGACCTCGCGCAGTTCCGCCTCCTGGGCGCTGTTGATCTCCAGCTGGGTGCGCAGTTCGCGCGCCAGCTGTTCGGCCTCGCCGCGCCAGTGGTCAAGCTGGGTGAGTTTCTCCTGGGTAGCGGCGAGCGTGCCGTGCAGCTGACGCAGCTCCAGCTCCTGCTGTTTTTGCGCCTGCTGCTGCTGGCTCTGTTGCTGCGTCAGGCGATCGCGCTCCTGCTTCAGCTGCTCGCTGGCCTGTTGCAGCAGCCTGCGCTCCGTTTCCTGGTGCGCCGCGCGCTGCTGGCTGTGATACCAGGCGATAAGCCAGCCGACCAGCGCGCCCGCCAGGCCTGAGCCAATGCCGTAACCGATTATTGCATCCACGCGCCTTCTCCCGTCCAGGCTTCTCTGGCAGAAAAGGTAAGGGCAGGCCGTGGCAATGTCGAGTTAAAAAGCGCGATGTAACGGGATCGAGGAGGTTTTCATCAGGATGTCAGAGACGGCTCGAAAAATTTACCGTGGGTAGCGCTAGGGCGAAGCCATTAAGGGAGCCGCGCTCCCTTAATGAAGGCTGAAGAAGTTAGCGAAACTGGTCTCAACGGCCAGGCCAGAGGTTAGCGAGGCCGATCTCAACGTCTAGATCAGACGGCGCGCCGCCTCAACCACGATACGCACCGCATCGCTTTCGGTTTTCTTCATGGTTTCCGCATCGGGAATTTCCTGCTGGGTGCGGTTCACAATCACGCCCGCCACCATGCCGGCACGCAGGCCCTGGCTGGCGCACATGGTCAGCAGCGTGGCGGATTCCATTTCGTAGTTCAGCACGCCCATTTGCTGCCACTCTTTCATGGAGTTCTGGAAACGGCTCACTACGCGGCCAGAAAAGGTGTCGTAACGCTCCTGTCCCGGATAAAAAGTGTCGGAAGACGCGGTGACGCCGATATGCGTGGTCGCGCCAAGCGCTTTCGCCGCTTCGACCAGCGCGGTGGTGCAGGTAAAATCGGCCACCGCCGGGAATTCCAGCGGCGCAAAGTGCAGACTCGCACCATCCAGACGCACAGAGCCGGTGGTTACCAGCACGTCGCCCACGCTGATGTCAGGCTGGATAGCGCCAGTTGTACCTACGCGCAGAAAAGTACGGATGCCCAGCTGCGCCAGCTCTTCTACCGCGATGGAGGTGGAAGGGCCGCCGATACCGGTTGAACAGACGATAACGGCCTTGCCGTCAATGTCGGCGCGCCAGGTGGTGAATTCGCGGTGCGACGCCAGATGAACCGGATTATCCATCAGCGCGGCAATCTTTTTAACGCGCTCGGGGTCGCCTGGCACAATGGCAAGGGTGGCGCCCTGAAGATCGGCTTTGGTTAAACCCAGGTGAAAAACGTCTGACTGTGCCATGACAAGATCCTGTAATTAAAAGGCGATGAAGCGCTTACAGTAGCGCAAAGCTGTGTGAATTTATGTGAGTAAATTCACTCTGAGTAATGAAAGTTACATTTGGAGTCTATTGAATCGTGACGGTAATCACACAAAAAAGCCTTCCCGCACGAATCGCGCTGTCGGAAACCGATAACGCCGTCGAAGATGACAGGCTGACCTTCACCCGATCGAAACGTAATCCTGGCTATAGTTAGCTGATTGCGCTACTGCATGTATGGAGAGGACAATGAAAAGCGACGATAATCCGACTCAAACATTGAGCAATAAGGGATTCGCTCCTGCGGTTTCACCTGCCGCATCGACCACCATCATTACCGACAGCGCCGACATCGTTTCCGGCGAAACGTCAATTCCAACGCAGGGCGAGAATATGCCTGCTTTCCACGCCAGACCGCGTCAGGCCGATGGCCCGCTACCGGTGGTGCTGGTCGTGCAGGAAATTTTTGGCGTGCACGAGCATATTCGCGATATCTGCCGTCGCCTGGCGACCGAAGGCTATCTGGCCGTCGCGCCCGAACTCTATTTTCGCGAGGGCGATCCCGCCGAGTACGATGATATTCCCACGCTGTTTAAAGAGCTGGTCAGCAAGGTGCCGGATAGCCAGGTGCTGGCGGACCTGGATCACGTAGCCAACTGGGCATCGCGCCACGGCGGCGATATGCGCAATATGGCCATTACCGGCTTTTGCTGGGGCGGCCGGATAACCTGGCTCTACGCCGCGCACAATCCTCAGCTGAAAGCGGGCGTTGCCTGGTATGGCAAGCTGACAGGCGATAAAACCTTGCAGCAGCAGAAGCACCCGGTTGACGTCGCAGTTGACCTGAACGCGCCGGTATTGGGGCTGTACGGCGCGCAGGATGACGGCATTCCGTTGGCGAGCGTGGAAACCATGCGTCAGGCGCTGCGGGCGGCGAACGCCAAATCGGAAATCGTGGTTTATCCCGAGGCCGGGCACGCGTTTAACGCCGATTATCGTCCCAGCTATCACGAAGAGTCGGCCAAAGACGGCTGGCAGCGAATGCTGGCCTGGTTCAGGCAGCACGGCGTCAGCTAACGCTCAGGCCCGCCTCAATCGGCGGGCTGAGGTTGCTGACAAACTCAAACTTAGGCCGCTTGCAGATTGATGAAAAGCGGCAGAGGCAGATCGGAACACGGACACGCCGTAGATACGTCCATGTAGGCTCGTTTCGCGCGTCCATGCGCGAAAACGGTCCGCTTATCCGCTCAGCCTCTGCCACTGTGAAACAGCTGGGTTGCTGTAAGAAACACCAGGATGCATCCGCTATTTAGGTTTGTCAGCAGTCTGAGCCCGCCTCAATCGGCGGGCTTTTTTTATGCCACCCTCGCGGCGGGCACAGTGCCAGCTTCATCGCCCGTACATTCCAAACGCCGCTAAATGTCATTAATAAAAGAGAGGCCCACGGGCAACACCACCATCAGACAGCGGCTTTGCGAAGATTGCGGGCCGCCTCCACCATATTAGCCAGCGCCTGACGGGTTTCCGGCCAGCCGCGCGTTTTCAGGCCGCAGTCCGGGTTCACCCATAAACGCTCCACCGGAATACGCTTCGCCGCTTTCAGCAGCAGCGCCTCTATCCATGCCACGCTTGGCACGTTTGGCGAGTGAATGTCGTAAACGCCCGGGCCGATTTCGTTCGGATAGTCAAATTCCTCGAACGATTCCAGCAGTTCCATATCAGAACGTGAGGTTTCGATGGTGATCACATCCGCATCCAGCGCGGCGATAGAATCCATGATGTCGTTGAATTCGCAATAGCACATATGGGTGTGGATTTGGGTAGCATCCTGCGCCACGGCGGCGTTCAGGCGGAACGCGTCTACGGCCCACTCCAGATAGGCAGCCCACTCTGACCGCCGCAGCGGCAGGCCTTCACGCAGCGCCGGCTCATCAATCTGGATAATGCCGATACCGGCTTTTTCCAGATCGGCCACTTCGTCCCGCAGCGCCAGCGCGATCTGCCTGGCGATGGTTTCACGCGACACGTCCTCACGAGGGAAAGACCAGCAAAGAATGGTTACCGGGCCGGTCAGCATCCCTTTTACCGGCTTGTCGGTCAGCGACTGCGCGTATTTCGCCCACTCGACGGTGATCGCTTCCGGCCGACTGACGTCACCGATAATCACCGGCGGCTTCACGCAGCGGGAGCCGTAGCTCTGTACCCAGCCGTTTTGCGTAAAGGCAAAGCCGTCCAGGTTTTCGCCGAAGTATTCCACCATGTCGTTGCGCTCCGCCTCGCCGTGAACCAGCACGTCCAGCCCCAGCCGCTCCTGCTCCACGATCGCCTGTTTGATATGTTCAGCAATGCCGGTGCGGTAGCTCTTTCCGTCCAGACGCCCCTGTTTGAAATCCAGGCGCAGGCCACGGATTTCGGTGGTCTGCGGGAAAGAGCCGATAGTGGTGGTCGGCCAGGCCGGCAGCTGAAAGCGCTGGCGCTGGGCTTCGGCACGCGCCTTATAGCTGCTGTGGCGCTCGCTGTCTTTCGCGGTGATAGCGGCCAGCCGTTTGCTGACGGCCTCGTTATGCACGCGCGCAGAGTCCCGGCGGGCGCGGATGGGCGCGCTCCAGGCTTCCAGCGACCGCGCGTCATTGTGGTTTAACGCATGGCTCAACAGCGCCAGCTCCTGGCATTTCTGTAGCGCAAAGGCGAACCAGCTTTTTACTTCTTCATCCAGGCGGGTTTCGGTACTTAAATCGATGGGGCTGTGCAGCAACGAGCAGGAAGAGCCGATCCATAGCCGCTGACGCTTGCCGACCAGCGGCTGTAAACGCTCAAACCAGCTGCTGAGATCGGCGCGCCACACGTTACGGCCGTTGATTACGCCGACGGAAAGCAACCAGTCGGCCGGCACTTTAGCGTTCAGCGCGGCGATATCGTCCTTGCCGTGTACCAAATCAACATGCAGACCCTGAACCGGCAGCTTAACGATAGCGTCCAGGTTGGTGCCGACGCTGTCAAAGTAGGTGGTCAGCAGCAGTTTGGTTTGCCCTTGCAGCGCCTCGTAAGCCGGTTTAAAGGCGTTGAGCCACGCCTGCGGCAGCTCCAGCACCAGCGCAGGCTCGTCGATCTGCACCCATTCGATATCGCGCTTCGCCAGCTCGCTCAGCACCTGCTGGTAAACCGGCAGAATTTCGGTTAACAGGCTCAGACGGTCGAACGGCTCGCCCTTGACTTTACCCAGCCACAGATAGGTCACCGGGCCAAGCAGCACGGGCTTCACTTTATGGCCCAGCGCCAGCGCTTCGTCCACTTCGTCCAGGATCTGCGTCCAGCTAAGCTTAAACTGCTGCCCCCGGGTAAATTCCGGCACCATATAGTGATAGTTAGTGTTAAACCATTTGGTCATTTCAGCCGCCGCCGCAGGTTCGCCGGTCGGCGCACGGCCACGGCCCAGACGGAACAACGTATCCAGATCGACAGAGCCATCTTTATTTTGATGACGGGCAGGCACGTTGCCCAGCAGCAGGCTGGTAGTCAGCACATGATCGTACCAGGCGAAATCGCCGACCGGCACATAGTCTACCCCAGCCTGTTTCTGCTGTTCCCAGTGGCGGGCGCGCAGTTCACGGCCTACCGCCAGCAGCGCTTCCTGCGTGCTGTTGCCCGCCCAGTAGCTTTCCTGTGCTTTTTTTAGTTCGCGACGCAGGCCAACGCGGGGGAAGCCGAGCGTATGGTTCAGAATAGTCATCAATGCGTTCCTCAGTTACCGCCCGCTGTCGTGGCAATCGGGCTTTTAGACGTCCAGATGTTTACACATCTATAATCCGCAGGTACTGTATTCACCACAAGCGCAAATTGTTCATTGTCGATGTGAAGGACTCTCATGATCGAACTCAAACACCTGCGGACGCTGCAAGCGCTGCGCAACAGCGGTTCGCTGGCCGCCGCCGCCGCTCAGCTTCATCAGACGCAGTCGGCCCTGTCCCATCAGTTCAGCGATCTGGAGCAGCGCCTGGGCTTCCGCCTGTTTGTGCGTAAAAGCCAACCGCTGCGCTTTACGCCGCAGGGCGAAATTTTGCTGCAGCTTGCCGAGCAGGTGCTGCCGCAGATCCAGCACGCTCTACAGGCCTGCCACGAACCGCATCAGGCCACGCTGCGTATCGCTATCGAGTGCCACAGCTGTATTCAATGGCTGACGCCAGCGTTGAGCAACTTCCGTCAGAGCTGGCCGCAGGTGGTGATGGATTTTAAATCCGGGGTGACTTTCGATCCCCAGCCCGCGCTTCAACAGGGGGAGCTGGACGTGGTGCTCACCTCCGATATTTTGCCGCGCAGCGGGCTGTTCTATTCGCCGATGTTTGATTTTGAAGTTCGCCTGGTGCTGGCGCCCGACCATCCGCTGGCGCAGGTTGATCATATTTCACCGGAAGATCTGGCCAGCGAAGTGCTGATGATTTATCCGGTGCAGCGGCAGCGCCTGGATATCTGGCGGCATTTCTTGCAGCCCGCAGGCGTCAGCCCGGCGTTAAAAAGCGTGGATAATACGCTGCTGCTGATCCAGATGGTGTCCGCGGGCATGGGCATCGCCGCCCTGCCGCACTGGGTTGTGGAAAGCTTTGAGCATCAGGGGCTGGTGGTGACCAAAACGCTCGGCCAGGGTTTATGGAGCCGTTTATATGCCGCCGTGCGCGACGGCGAGCAGCGTCAGGCAGTAGTCGAAGCTTTTATCCGCTCCGCCCGCCAGCACGCCTGCGAGCATCTGCCGCTGGTCAGGGACGCTTCCGCGCCGGGCACGCCGCTGCCGACCTCTTTGCATCATTCCTGAGCGGCCAGTACGGGCGATCGCTTTTGCGCGGTGGCCCTTTTAGCGCAGCCGTGCCTTTATAACGCGCTGGCCGCCTGCCTTTTTGCTGACGGTATTCCTTTATCCAGCGCCATTTGTCTCTATAATGCGGCCAACGATCCTGAACCAATGAGATTTTTATGACCAATAATGACGTTTTGCGCAGCGTGCGCTACATGCTGAGCCTGAGCGATGCTCAGATGGTTGGCATCCTGGCGCTGGCGGAAAGTGAAGTCAGCGAAGCGGAAATGCAAAGCTTCCTGAAAAAAGAAGACGAAGCGGGCTTTCGCGCCTGTCCTGACGTGGTAATGGGCTATTTCCTGAACGGGCTGATTTTTCAGCGCCGTGGCAAAAGCGAAGATGCGCCTGAGCCTTCTGTCGAACGCAAGATGACGAATAATATTATTATTAAAAAACTGCGCATCGCTTTCGATTTAAAAACCACGGATATTATTGACGTGCTTAAGCTGGCGGACTTCGCCGTGGGCCAGTCTGAAATTGGCGCTATTTTCCGAAAGCCAGGGCATAAAAATTACCGTGAATGCGGCGATCAGATTTTAAGGAATTTCCTGAAGGGAATGACAATGAAATTACGCCCTGCCCCTGTTAAAAAAGCTTAAATATTAGTGCAGCCTTCGGGCTGCCTGCTATTTAAAACGCTATCAAAAAATGCATTATTTATATTCCCTTCCTGCCTTTACAGGGCAAGTCACTCCTCATAATATCCGCCTGATATTTACACATTGTAAATATAGCGAACCATGAAAGAAGATATATTATGAGAGCGCAACTATCAGCAGCGCAGGTAAAAACCACGACACTACCAAAACTATTTTCGGCACGCTATTTTCTAAAATTTATAGGCTGCTTTCCCCGTCAGCGCTGAGTTATAGCACCGGGCAGGTAACGACAGCGGGGGAAGATAGCGGTAGCCGTATTGGCAAAACCAGTAAAACGAATGTGAATCTGCTGGTCAGTAAATCACGGCCGCACCTGGTTCACTAACGAGCCAGGCAAAGGCGTTAAGCAGGGCGTGTCGCGCCCCGCTTTTTATCGTCGTGCTATTTTTTGATCACCCAGTGTCGGTGTACCCATAGCGAGGCGAAAATTACCGCTGCGCCAACGATAAAGCTCGGCCAGTGCGGCTGCTGCTGCCAGATTGCAAGGTTAACCAGCAATCCGGCGGGCACGTGCATATTATTCATAATGCCCAGCGTGCCGGCATCAACCTGCGTCGCGCCGTAGTTCCACATAAAGTAACCCAGCCCGGAAGCCGCCACGCCCAGCCAGATCAGGATGCTCCACTGTAGCGTGGTGGTCGGCAGCTTCTGCGGATTGCCCCACAGGCACCAGGCGATAATCGCGACGAGCGCCGCGCCCATATAAAACCAGGAAAAGGCGGCGTGCTGCGGCATCGGACGCGTTTCCTGCAGGCGCTTGTAACCCACCATGCCAACGGCAAAGCAAAGGTTGGCAAGCTGCACCAGCAGCAGGCCAAACCAGAAGTGGTCGCTGACCTTGTCGTAGCGAATAATCGCCGCGCCCGCCACCGCCAGCAGCGCGCTCAGTGCATAGCCGGGGCGCACGCCTCTTCCGCTCATCAGGTCATAAATCAGGGTGATATAGAGCGGCGTCATCACCGTAAACAGCAGCAGCTCGGAAACGCTGAGGTAGAGGTAAGCCTCAAAGCTGAACAGATACATAATACCCAGCTGCAGCGCGCCTACGCCCATATAGAGCAGCAGCGTTGATGGCCGATAGCCGCGCCAGCGCAGAAACGGCAGGAAAACCACGGCGGCCAGCAGCAGACGGATCAGCACGGAAAAGACGCTGTCGACCTGGCCTGCCAGATATTCGCCGATCAGGCTGAACGAAAAGGCCCACAGGATAGTGGTGATTATCAGTAAGATCACGATAAAAACTCGCTGGTGAAAAGTGCGCACAGTGTAGCGAAATCGGCGTGGACGCGGGGAAATATCTGGTTGACATCTGATTGCAAAATGTACTCTCCTGTTTTTATCCTGCCGTTTGAGTGAGCCTGCTCACACTCCTTGCCGGCATGGCTAAAAGCATTCAGAGAAGCGTGCCGCATAATTCGTTTGATTGTCATAAAAATGTAACCTTTGGGTTCTTCTTCACAGCGAGGCCGCGCGTTTTCTTTTAGGCTCCTTCCGCTACGGATCGCGTTTATCTGTTGCTGCACGACGAAAAAAACGAATATAAATTGCCATTGGAGGCTGTTATGTTATCTGTTTTTAAACCTGCGTCGCATCGAACGCGCGTTGACACCAGCGAAATCGATCCGCTTTATCGTAAATTACGCTGGCAGATATTTTTTGGTATTTTCTTCGGCTATGCGGCCTATTATCTGGTGCGGAAAAATTTTGCGCTGGCGATGCCTTCGCTGATCGAGCAGGGTTTTTCTCGAGGGGATTTAGGCTTTGCCCTTTCAGGTATTTCCATCGCCTACGGATTTTCTAAATTTATTATGGGATCCGTTTCCGATCGCTCGAATCCACGCTACTTTTTG
Organism: Erwinia wuhanensis; assembly: GCF_030484085.1. Classification (NCBI taxonomy): domain Bacteria; kingdom Pseudomonadati; phylum Pseudomonadota; class Gammaproteobacteria; order Enterobacterales; family Erwiniaceae; genus Erwinia; species Erwinia wuhanensis. Next base: position 62,930 of record NZ_JAUJUH010000011.1, on the reverse strand, counting down.
CCCGCCGGTTTAATTCTGGCGGCGGCGGTCATGTTGTTTATGGGATTCGTTCCCTGGGCCACCTCCAGCATTACCGTGATGTTCGTGCTGCTGTTTTTATGCGGCTGGTTCCAGGGCATGGGCTGGCCGCCCTGTGGACGCACTATGGTGCACTGGTGGTCGCACAAGGAGCGCGGCGGCATCGTTTCCGTCTGGAACTGCGCGCACAACGTCGGCGGCGGCCTGCCTCCGCTGCTGTTTCTGCTGGGCATGTACTGGTTTAACGACTGGAAAGCGTCGCTTTATATGCCCGCTTTCGCCGCCATTCTGGTGGCCGTCATCGCCTTTGCGTTAATGCGCGACACGCCGCAATCCTGCGGTCTGCCGCCGATTGAAGAGTATAAAAACGACTATCCGCCCGACTATGATAAAAGCCAGGAAGAGGAGCTGACCGCCAGGCAAATTTTTATGCAGTACGTACTGCCCAACCGGCTGCTCTGGTATATCGCGCTGGCCAACGTGTTTGTCTATCTGCTGCGCTACGGCATTCTCGACTGGTCACCGACCTATTTAAAAGAGGTGAAGCACTTTACGCTGGATAAATCCTCCTGGGCCTACTTTCTTTATGAGTACGCCGGCATTCCCGGCACGCTGCTGTGCGGCTGGATGTCCGATAAGGTGTTCAGAGGCAATCGTGGCGCGACCGGCGTCTTTTTTATGGTGCTGGTGACGATCGCCACCGTGGTTTACTGGCTGAATCCTCCCGGCAATCCGGGCGTGGATATTACCTGCATGATCGTGATCGGCTTTCTGATTTATGGGCCAGTAATGCTGATTGGGCTGCACGCCCTGGAGCTGGCGCCGAAGAAAGCCGCGGGAACGGCGGCGGGCTTCACCGGGCTGTTCGGCTATCTTGGCGGCTCGGTGGCCGCCAGCGCTATTGTCGGCTACACCGTAGATTACTTCGGCTGGGACGGCGGCTTTATCGTGATGATCGGCGGCGGCGTGCTGGCCGTTATCCTGCTGGTTATCACCATGCTGAACGAACACAGGCACAAAAAAGGGGCAACGCAATGAAAAAGCTTATAGCTATGCTGCTGCTGGGCGCTTCGTTCGGTACAGTGGCCGCGGAAACACACAAGATTGTAATTGCCCATCGTGGCGCGAGCGGCTACCTCCCGGAACACTCGCTGCCCGCCAAAGCGATGGCTTACGCGCAGGGATCCGACTTCCTTGAGCAGGATCTGGTGATGACCCGCGACGATCGGCTGGTGGTGCTGCACGATCACTATCTGGATCGCGTAACGGACGTGGCGGAACGCTATCCCGACCGCGCCAGAAAGGATGGGCGTTACTATGCCATCGACTTTACGCTGGCCGAAATCAAGGGGCTGAAGTTTACGGAAGGCTTTACGCTAAAAGACGGTAAGAAAGTGCAGACTTATCCGCAGCGTTTCCCGATGGGCAAATCGGACTTCCACGTGCATACCTTTGCCGAAGAGATTGAATTTATTCAGGGCCTGAACCACTCGACGGGCAAAAATATCGGCATCTACACCGAAATTAAAGCGCCGTGGTTTCACCGCCAGGAAGGCAAAGATATCTCCGCCAGGGTACTGGATGTGCTTAAGCAGTACGGCTATAGCTCGAAAAGCGACAACGTCTACCTGCAATGCTTTGACCATAACGAACTCAAACGCATTAAAACGGAGCTGGAGCCGCAAAGAGGCATGGACGTCAAACTGGTGCAGCTGATCACCGAAACGGACTCAAAAGAGACGCAGGAGCAGCAAGACGGGAAATGGGTGAACTACAGCTATGACTGGATGCTGCAACCGGGCGCGATGAAAACGCTGGCCCGTCACGTCGACGGCATCGGCCCTGATTATCATATGCTGATTGCCAACGGCTCGACCAAAGGCGCGGTTCACTTTACGCCGATGGTGAAGGAGGCTCATCAGAATGGCCTGGTCGTGCATCCCTATACCGTGCGGGCCGACCAGCTGCCCGGCTGGGTGGATAACGTGGACGAGCTGTACGACGCGCTCTATAACCAAGCGGGCGTGGACGGTCTGTTTACCGACTTCCCGGATAAGGCCGTGCGCTTCCTGAAGCGGTAAGCGTTGCCGCCTCTGTAACCAGAGGCGGCTTTTACCGGCTTCAGACGTTGTAGAGCTTGCGCAGATAGTTCGGCACCGCGTTATCCGCATTGCTGCCAATCACTTCCAGTTCCGGCAGCAGATCCTTCAGGCGCTGATGCGAGTTGCTCATGATGCAGCCTTTGCCCGCCATGTTCAGCATCTCTTTGTCGTTCATGCCGTCACCAAAAGAGATGCAGTCCGCCAGCGTAAAGCCCAGCAGTCGGGAAACCGCGTCCAGCGCGTGGCCTTTGGAAACGCCGCCCGCCATCACTTCCAGACAGGTCGGCAGCGAGAAGCTGACGTTAACCCGATCGCCCCAGCGCGCCATCAGCGCCTCTTCCAGCGGGATCAGCAGTTCCGGCTTAGCGCAGGTAAAGAACACTTTGCTGATGCCGTCGGTTGGCAGCGAATCCGGCTGATAGGTCTGGTAGTTAAAATTGGACTCGCGGAAAAAATCCATCTCTTCCGGGCGGTGGCGGTTAAGGAACCACTCTTCATCGCGGTAGACGTTGGTATAGATATCCTGGTGGCTGTGATGCAAAGCAAAAAGCTCACGGGCAATGTCTTCTTCCAGGTTATGGCTGAAGATCAGCTCGCCTGCGGTATTGTGCACGCGCGCGCCGTTCGAGGTGATCATATAGGCATCAATACCCAGGCTGTCACGCATCTGCCCGACATCAATGTGATGGCGACCGGTGGCGAACACAAAATGGACGCCCTTTTGCGTCAGCAGCTGGAGCGTTTCACGGGCGAAAGCGGATAAACGGTGATCCGGCGACAGCAGCGTGCCGTCGAGATCGGAAGCAACAATCGGGTACATAAAACCTCTGTTAATGGTGAGCTACGGTTGCTATATCTGAGCAGTAAAATCAGGGATGCCGGGCAAAAAACGCCGTAATGGCCTCCAGCGCCTCGGCGCGCATGCTGTCTTTTTCAAACAAGATCTCATGACGCGCGCCTGCGATAATCAGCGGGCCCTCGCAGGGGTTTCCCGCCGCTTTCATGGCCTGGCAAAAGAGATCCTGAGCGCGGTTATCCACCACCTTATCCGCGCTGGCCTGTAACAGCAGCAGCGGCGTCTTTATCTCTTTTGCCTGAGCCAGAATGTTTTTGCCGGCCAGAATGCCTTCTCTGACCCAGTGATAAGTCGGCCCGCCGACGCGCAGCCCCGGATCGTCGGCGTAAAAGCGCAGGTTGCGCCGGTAGCGCTCGCGGCTGTGGGTCAGCTGGTTCATCCCGAACGGCCTGGGCTGCCACTGGCCGGTGCCGATCGCGTAACCGTCGCGCACCACGGGACGCTTTTCCGCCCAGTTCAGAATACAGTGCGTCATCCACAGCGGCATCGGCAGGAAGATCCCGAACATCGGCGCGGCCAGCGCCACGGCGTTAAAGGCCTGCGGCTGCCTGGCCAGCATCAGCGTCAGGATCGCGCCGCCCATTGAGTGCGCCAGCGCATAGCGATGCTGATAGTGACGGCTGAGGATCGCTTTCAGATAGAGCGTCTCCAGATCTTCAACATAGTGGTCGAACAGCTCCACATGGCCGCGATGGCTATCCTGCAGCAGCCTGCCGGAACGGCCCTGCCCGCGATGATCGACAATAATCACATCATAGCCGCAGTGAAACAGGTCGTAGGCCAGCTCCGGATATTTTACGTAGCTTTCGATACGTCCGGGGCAAATCAGGATAACGCGGTTGTGTTGCGATGACGTGAAGCGAACGTAGCGAATGGGCACGTTTTCCACGCCGATAAACTCGTCTTCTTCCCGCCGCCGCCAGAAATCCAGCAGCGGGCCGGTGGCGAAAGCGGCAAAAGCTTTTTCACGATTTCGCCAGCCATGCTTTTTCATTGACCCGACCTCCGCTTTTTTCACATTCCGCCCGGCCCCGTAGCCTGCGCAGCCGCAATGGCGTATTGTGTCATACTTCTGTGCTATCAGGGAGTCTGACCCAATGACCATGCAGTGGTGGCTGGCCTATCTGTTAACGACCAGCATCTTAAGCCTTTCGCCGGGTTCCGGCGCAATCAATACCATGAGTACCGGCATCAGCCACGGCTATCGCGGCGCGGCGGCCTCTATTTCCGGCCTGCAGGTTGGGCTGGCGGTGCATATTCTGCTGGTTGGCATCGGCCTGGGCGCGCTGTTTTCCCAATCCGTGCTGGCTTTTGAAGTGCTGAAATGGGCGGGCGCGGCTTACCTGATCTGGCTGGGCATCCAGCAGTGGCGCTCGGCAGGCGCGATAGATCTTCAGGCGGTCGCCAAAGCGATGCCGCGCCGCAGGCTGTTTAAGCGTGCGGTGCTGGTGAACCTGACCAACCCAAAAAGCATTGTTTTTCTGGCGGCGCTCTTTCCGCAGTTTATCATCCCGCACCAGCCGCAGGCGATGCAGTATCTGGTGCTGGGCGTGACGACGGTGGTGGTCGATATCATCGTGATGATCGGCTACGCCACGCTGGCGCAGCGGATTGCGGCCTGGATTAAAGGGCCAAAACAGATGAAGCTGTTAAACCGCCTGTTTGGCGGCATGTTTATGGCGGTCGGCGCGCTGCTGGCTTCCGCCCGGCGTATTGCCTGATGCATTAAAGGCTGGCATGGAGGACGCGCCGTCCATGCCAGCCCGCGTCTTCCCCGTTCTCCGGCCGCACGCCCGGCCTACTCTTCGCCGTCGACGTGCTCGCGGATCATCACCATAAACGGCTTGCCGAAGCGCTCCAGCTTGCGCTGACCGACGCCGTTGACGCTCAGCATTTCTGAGGCGGTCAGCGGCATCTGCTCGGCCATTTCTATCAGCGTGGCGTCGTTAAACACCACGTAAGGCGGAATGTTCTCTTCATCGGCAATGGCTTTACGCAGCTTACGCAGCTTGGCGAACAGCTTGCGATCGTAGTTGCCGCCAAACGATTTCTGATTGCTGTTGCGCGGCTTGACGCTGACCATGCGCGGCACCGCCAGCAGCAACGGCACTTCGCCACGCAGCAGGGGACGCGCCGCTTCCGTTAACTGAAGCGCGGAATGCATCGCAATATTTTGTGTCGCAAAGCCCAGATGAATAAGTTGACGGATCACGCTTATCCAGTGCTCGTGGCTCTGATCGCGGCCAATGCCGTAAACCGGCAGCTTGTCGTGCTGCATATCGCGAATACGCTGATTGTTGGCACCGCGCAGCACCTCCACCACGTAGCCCATGCCAAACCGCTGGCCGACACGATAAATGCAGGAAAGCGCCTTTTGCGCCTCTACCGTGCCGTCGTAACGACGCGGCGGATCGAGACAGATATCGCAGTTGTCGCAGGGCTGCTGCCGCCCTTCGCCAAAGTAGTTCAGCAGCACCAGACGGCGGCAGGTCTGCGCTTCCGCAAAAGCGCCCATCGCGTTCAGCTTGTGGCGTTCAATATCCTGCAACGGCCCCGGCGCTTTCTCTTCCAGGCAGCGGCGCAGCCAGGCCATATCGGCCGGATCGTACAGCATCAGCGCCTCCGCCGGCAGGCCGTCGCGCCCGGCGCGGCCCGTTTCCTGATAGTAGGATTCGATATTGCGTGGGATATCAAAGTGCACCACAAAGCGCACGTTGGGCTTGTTGATGCCCATGCCGAAGGCGACCGTGGCGACGACGATCTGGAGATCGTCACGCTGGAAGGCTTCCTGCACGCGGGCGCGATGCACGTTATCCATTCCGGCATGATAGGCGCCGACGCTCAGGCCACGGCTTTGCAAACGCGCGGCGGTGTCTTCCACCTTCGCGCGGCTGTTGCAGTAGATGATGCCGCATTTGCCGCGCTGATCCTGCACGTAGCGGATCAGCTGATCCGTCGGTTTGAATTTTTCCACCAGCGTATAGCGGATATTGGGACGGTCGAAGCTGCTGACCTGGATCAGCGGATCGTCAAGCTGGAGCAGGCGCGCGATATCGTTACGGGTGGTTTCGTCGGCGGTGGCGGTCAGCGCCATCACCGGCACGTCCGGCAGCCGCTGACGCAGCTGGCCCAGCGCGCCGTATTCCGGACGGAAATCGTGGCCCCATTGCGAAATACAGTGGGCCTCGTCTACGGCCAGCATCGCCGGATTCCAGTGCGCCAGATTATCCAGGAAGTTATCCATCATCAGGCGTTCAGGCGCGATATAAAGCAGCTTGATCCGGCCCGTGCGGCAGCCAGCGAAGACCTCATGCTGCTCTTCCCGCGTCTGCGTTGAGTTCAGACAGGCGGCGGCCACGCCGTTAGCCAGCAGCTGGTCGACCTGATCCTTCATCAACGAGATCAGCGGCGACACCACCAGCGTCAGCCCTTCGCGCACCAGCGCTGGGATCTGATAGCAAAGCGATTTGCCGCCGCCGGTCGGCATGACCACCAGACAGTCGCGCCCTTTCAGCGACGCCTGAATAATAGTTTGCTGCCCCGGACGAAATTGCTGATAGCCGAAGGTTTCCTGCAAAACCTGTTGCGTCAGCATCTCCTGATTGATCACTGCAGCCGTAGACACGTGTACTCCAACTTGATGGCGGGCGACGCGTGATGGCCGCCCGGAAAGCATTAAAACAGGTCGTTCAGAATGACGCCGACGCCGACCCTGGTCTGACGATGGTTATAGTCAATCAATGATTCACCATAGCCGCTAAAGACTTGCGTATAGAAACGGACATGTTCGGTAATCGGGTAGCTCCAGCCTGCCTGCGCGCCGCCGAAACCGCTGTTCCAGTTGTAGTTGCCCTGGAGGCTGAAGACGCTTTCGCCCAGCTGATAGCCGACCGTCATGCGATAATACCCCATGTACTTAGTGATATCAGGGTTATCGTCATCATTTTCACCTTCCGGAAGGCGATACCAGGGTTTGGCTTCCACCATCCAGTTGCCGTTCTGCGCCATCAGGCGAGCGTAAACGCGGTTCCAGCTGCGGGAGGTCGGCTCCGAGCGGCCGTTGGACTGGTGGTTCAGGCCCAGCTCCACATCGCGCAACGTCCAGCCGGCGAAGCTGTAGTCGGTGGCCCAGCCCAGGAAAATCTGCGGCTGATAATCCGTTTCACGGAACGGCGACGAGGCGCCACGGTTAGAGAGCTGCCACCAGGAGGACTGAGTATAAGAGGCGGCAAGCACCGAGTTGTCACCTAAAATGCCCCGCCAGAGAGGAAAGGCCAGGCTCAGCTGGAATTTTACCTCATCGTGCTTCGCCTTATTCGACCAGTTATAGGAATCAATCGCCTCTTTGTTGATGTTGCTGGTATCGGTGTACAGCAGATAGTTGCTTTCATAAGGAAAAAGCACAAAAGGGTTGTCATGCTTTTCCAGAAGATTAGCAATAATACTGCCACGCACCGCGGGCTGGTCATGCACCTCTGTGACCTGAGCCTCTTGCGCCAGGGTCAGACAGGGAAAAAGGAGCGCTGCAGCCAGCGGGCCTTTCAGCATCGACATAAGATTCTCCAGAACTGATAAGGGTGATGGATAAAAAGCACGCCATTCTACACAGAATTGCTGGTCGGCATTAGTGCTGTTTTTGTAAAGTAAACGACCCGTTAACAACGGATAAAAATAGTCAATCTGATAAGCGACTTACGTTGTAAAGGAATTTTGCTATGACTTCATCTGCGCCGCTCGATCGGCAGGCCGCTCGCCGCCTGATTGGCGACATCTTTGTTTATGATATGCCGTTTAACCGCACGCTTGGCCTCACGCTGGATCGGCTGGAGCCGGATTATGCGGAGCTGAGCTTCGCAAACCAGCCGCAGCTGGTGGGCAACATCGCACAAAAGATTCTGCACGGCGGCGTGATTGCGGCCGTACTGGACGTGGCGGCCGGTCTGGTCTGCGTCAGCAGCTCGCTGACCCGCCAGGAAACCATTACGGAAGAAGAGCTGCGGCAGCGCCTGTCGCGCATGGGCACTATCGATCTGCGGGTCGACTACCTGCGGCCCGGCCGGGGCGAACGCTTTATCGCGACCAGTAGCCTGCTGCGCGGCGGCAATAAGGTCGCGGTGGCACGGGTTGAGCTGCATAATGACGCTGGTCTTTATATTGCCAGCACTACGGCAACCTATCTTGTAGGTTGATTTCCCAACATTAACGGAGTGATGTTACATGGATGCGCAGCAAACTCGTCAGGGCATTTTTTATGCCCTCGGCGCTTATTTTATCTGGGGCATAGCACCTGCCTATTTCAAGCTTCTTCAGCAGGTCGCACCGGGCGAAATCATCACCCATCGGGTGATCTGGTCGTTCTTTTTTATGCTGCTGTTGCTGAGCGTCAGCCGCAGCTGGGGCAACGTAAAAGCGATTTTTAAAACGCCGAAGAAGGTGCTGCTGCTGGCGGTTTCCGCCACGCTGGTGTGCAGCAACTGGCTGATCTTTATCTGGGCGGTGAATAACCAGCATATTCTCGAAGCCAGCCTGGGCTATTTTATCAACCCGCTGTTAAACGTGCTGGTAGGGATGCTGTTTCTGGGCGAACGCTTCCGGCGTCTGCAATGGCTGGCGGTGGCGCTGGCCGTCTGCGGCGTGATTATCCAACTCTGGAAATTTGGGTCGGTGCCGGTCATTGCGCTGGGTCTGGCGGTGACCTTTTCGCTGTACGGCCTGATGCGCAAAAAAATCGCCGTCGACGCGCAGACCGGTATGATGATTGAAACCAGCTGGCTGTTGCCCTTCGCCGCTATTTATCTTTTCGGCATTGCGGACAGCAGCACCAGCCATCTGACGCAGAATCCCTCGTCGTTAAACCTGCTGCTGATCGCTGCTGGCGTGATAACCACCGTGCCGCTGATGCTGTTTACCGCCGCCTGCACGCGCCTGCGCCTCTCTACCGTTGGGTTTTTCCAGTATCTTGGCCCAACGCTGATGTTCCTGCTGGCGGTGATCTTTTACGGTGAGAAAATGACGCCGGATAAAGTGGTGACGTTCAGCTTTATCTGGGCGGCGCTGGCCTTATTTATTTTCGATGCGCTTATAACGTTAAAACGCAGGCGGCCCGCCGAGGTCTGACCGTTAATTGCTTTCCCCGGTTTGCCTGGCCGGGGAAAGTAACACTTAAGTAAAAACTTTATAACCTGACGTACCCATCGTAAATCAGTGCAAATATTTTGGCACAGTACGTCAGGATAATGCCAGAATAGACGCGTGTTTAACTACTGAGGACAATATTCACTCCACCAGGATGAGAAGCAATAGCGTGGATGAGTTGTAAATCTATGGACAGTTTGTTCATTTCCCTGATACTTCCTGCATTTTCCCCCCTCCGGCTTGCCTGCCGTCCCGTCGCTGACCAGCACTGGCGTTTCGCGCTGTAGCGCACTCTCTACGGATTTTCTGCCGCGCATCGATTGCGCTAATTATTTCTGTTTCCGGAGAGAGAAAATGTTTTATTGGTTATTATTGGCGCTTGCCATCGTTTTTGAAATTGTTGGCACGCTGGCCATGAAATGGGCCAGCCTTAACGGCCACGCTGCCGGTTATTTTTTTATGCTGGCAATGATCGCCCTTTCTTATATTACTTTGTGTTTCGCCGTTAAAAAAATTGCGCTGGGCGTGGCCTATGCTATTTGGGAAGGCGTCGGCGTGCTGTGTATTACGCTGTTCAGCGTCATGCTGTTTGACGAGGCGCTGCCCCTGATGAAAGTGGCCGGACTGGCGACGCTGGTGACCGGTATTGCCCTGGTGAAGTCGGGGACGATAAGCCGCAAGGAGGCCAGCCATGCTGCCGCTTAACGGGACGCATATTGCCTGGCTGGCGCTCGCCGTGGTGCTGGAAATTTTAGCCAATATTTTTCTTAAATATTCGAACGGCTTTCGCCGCCCGCTGTATGGCCTGTCGTCGATTGTTGCCGTACTGGCGGCCTTTAGCGCGCTGGCGCAGGCGGTTAAAGGTATCGATCTGTCGGTAGCCTATGCGCTGTGGGGAGGCTTCGGCATCGTCGCCACGGCGACGGCGGGCTGGATACTGTTCGGTCAGCGTCTGAACCGTCGCGGCTGGTTCGGCCTGCTCGTACTGCTGGTCGGCATGGTGTTGATCAAGCTTGCCTGAGAGTGGAGAGCGTCCTCGAACGCTCTCTTATCGTCTGCTACAGCCAGTTTTTACGCTTGAAATAGGCGTAAGGCGCCAGGCCCGCCAGGATCATCAGGCAGATAGCGCCCGGATAGCCGAAGCTCCACTTCAGCTCCGGCATAAACTCAAAGTTCATGCCGTAGCTGGAAGCCACCAGCGTTGGCGGCAGAAACACGACCGATACCACCGAGAAGATTTTGATAATGCGGTTCTGCTCGATATTGATAAAGCCCATCGCCGCCTGCATCAGGAAGTTGACCTTCTGGAACAGCGATTCGTTATGCGGCAGCAGCGATTCGATATCGCGCAGGATCTCGCGCGCCTGCTCCAGCTGATTGCCCGGCAGACGCGCCTTGCGCACCAGGAAGTTTAACGCGCGCTGGGTATCCATCAGGCACAGGCGCACCTTCCAGCCAATATCTTCCAGCTCGGCCAGCGTGGAGAGCGCGGCATCGAACTCATCGCCCTGCTGGCCTTCCATAATCACGCGGCTGAGCTTTTCCAGATCGCTGTAAATGTTTTCGATTTCGTCCGCCAGCTGTTCGATTTTGGTTTCAAACAGATCCAGCAGCAGCTCATACGCGTTGCCGTCGGTCAGAACCTGGTTACGCGCGCGCATACGGTAAAGACGGAACGCGGGCAGTTCGCGCTCGCGCAGCGTATAGAGGCGGCCGTCGCGGATGGTAAAGGCTACGGTGGAGTTGCCCGCGTGATCTTCTGCATCTTCGTAGAAGAAAAAGGAGTGGATATGCAGACCGTCTTCATCTTCAAAAAAGCGTGCGGAGGCCTCGATATCTTCCAGCTCGGGACGGGTCGCCAGGCTTTGGCCCAGCTCGTTCTGCACGCGATCGCGCTCATTTTCTTCTGGTTCGATCAGATCGACCCAGACCGAACTGGACAGTTCGTCCGTGGTTTCTTCCAGCTCCAGGCGGGCAAGGCGGCTTTGATCAAGTTTAAATGCGCTCAGCATAGCTGTACTCCCAATTCGTCATAGCGTGGGACGCGCCTGAACACGGGGAATCTGACTCAGAGCGAAGCGGGATGCGGGTCGCCAACAACCACGAAGGCTATCGGCAGAGGAGGATAGCCTTAGGAGTTGTACCTGTTTTCCAGGTCAATGAGCCAGTATCTACTGGGTGTGTCCAAGGCGAATGTCCTCTGAGGGTGATAGTGCGCGCATGTTACGCTGTGCTGAAAATGGCGTCAACAGCCAGCCGGGAGAAACGAAGCGGCAGGCACGGGCATCCCCGCCGACTGCCTGAGAAAGCGCGCGGGCGACGTTGAAGCAGTGAAGGGGAAAACCGTAAAGGCGGCGCGGGGTTAGGCGCGCCGCAGCGGGATCAAACCGTTTCTAACTTCGCGTAGGCGGCCACCAGCCATTTGATGCCCTGGCCCTGGAAAGCAACCTGTAACCGGCTGTGATCGCCGCTGCCTTCCAGATTGACGATGGTCCCCTCGCCGAATTTAGCGTGGCGCACGCGCTGGCCGAGCGCAAAGCCGCTGTCGTTTTGCGTAACTGGCGTGCCCATTCGCTGATGGTTGACCGGACGGCTGACGCTGGCGCGCAGGCGCACTTCCTCCACGCACTCTTCCGGCAGCTCGCCGACAAAACGCGATGGCCGGTGATACACCTCTTTGCCATACAGCCGACGCGTTTCCGCATAGGTCAGCGTCAGCTTCTGCATGGCGCGCGTAACGCCCACATAGGCCAGGCGACGCTCTTCCTCCAGCCTGCCGCCCTCTTCCAGCGACATCTGGCTTGGGAACATGCCTTCTTCCATCCCCACGATAAAGACCTGACGGAACTCCAGGCCTTTGGCCGCGTGCATGGTCATCAGCTGCACCGCATCCTGCCATTTATCCGCCTGACCTTCGCCCGCTTCCAGCGCCGCGTGGGAAAGAAACGCTTGTAGCGGCATCAGGTCTTCGTCTTCATCCTGATAGCTGTACTGCCGCGTGGCGTTGACCAGTTCCTCAAGGTTTTCGATACGCGCCTGGCCCTTTTCGCCTTTTTCCTGCTCGTACATCAGCCACAGGCCGGAATCTTTGATCACCCGGTCGGTCTGCACGTGCAGCGGCATTTCGCTGGTTTCCTGCGCCAGCGAGTCCACCAGTTCGGTAAAGCGTTGCAGCGCCGAAGCGGCACGACCGGCCAGCGCTTTCTCCTGAAGCAGAACGCGGGCGGTCTGCCACAGCGTCAGCTGGCGCTCACGCGCCGTTTGCCGCACCACGTCCAGCGTGCGGTCGCCAATGCCGCGAGTCGGCGTATTGACCACGCGCTCGAAAGCGGCGTCGTCGTTACGGTTGGCGATCAGCCGTAGATAGGCCAGCGAGTCTTTGATTTCCTGACGCTCGAAGAAGCGCATTCCGCCGTAGATGCGGTAAGGCATACTGGTTTGCAGCAGCGCTTCTTCCAGCACGCGCGACTGGGCGTTGCTGCGATAGAGAATGGCGCAGTCGTTCAGCGCGCCGCCGTTTTCCATCCACACCTTGATGCGGTTCACCACGAAGCGGGCTTCATCCAGCTCGTTGAACGCACAGTAAATAGAGATCGGCTCGCCGTCGCTGCCGTCCGTCCACAGCTCTTTCCCCAGACGACCGTTATTGTTGGCGATCAGGGCGTTGGCCGCCTTCAGAATATTGTTGGTGGAGCGGTAGTTCTGCTCCAGACGGATGGTCTGCGCGCCGTGAAAATCGTTAAGGAAGCGCTGGATGTTCTCAACCTGCGCGCCGCGCCAGCCGTAAATCGACTGATCGTCGTCGCCTACGATGATCACTTTTCCGCTGTCGCCCGCCAGCATCCGGATCCAGGCATACTGGATATTGTTGGTATCCTGAAATTCGTCCACCAGGATATTGGTGAAGCGCTCGCGATAGTGGTTAAGGATATGCGGCTTGTTCAGCCACAGCTCGTGCGCGCGCAGCAGCAGCTCGGCGAAATCCACCAGCCCGGCGCGATCGCAGGCTTCCTGGTAGGCCTGATAGATGCGCAGCCACGTCTGCTCAACGGGATTGCCGTAGCTCTCAATATGCTTTGGCCGCAGCCCTTCATCTTTTTTGCCGTTGATGTACCACATGGCCTGGCGGGCGGGCCACTGCTTCTCATCCAGATTCATCGCTTTGATCAGGCGTTTTAATAAGCGCATCTGATCTTCGCTGTCGAGGATTTGAAAATCCTGCGGCAGGTTGGCGTCCAGGTGGTGCGCGCGCAGCAGGCGGTGCGCCAGGCCGTGGAAGGTGCCGATCCACATGCCGCCCTGGCTGGTGCCGATCAGCTGCTCAATGCGGTGGCGCATCTCGGCGGCGGCCTTGTTGGTAAAGGTCACGGCCATGATGGAGTAAGGCGAACAGTTTTCAACCCCCAGCAGCCAGGCGATGCGGTGAACCAGCACGCGAGTCTTGCCGCTGCCCGCCCCCGCAAGCACCAGCAAATTGCTGCGCGGCGCGGCTACGGCCTCGCGTTGTTTGTCATTCAAGCCGTCGAGAAGGTCAGAAACGTCCATAAGCACCGTCAGGTTAGGGGAAGCTGTTGCTCCACTGGATATTTAACCAGCGTATTATAACAACGCGGTCAGGGATGCCAACTGCGAAATTTCCAGCGTGGGCAGCAGGCGGCTGTCGCTGGCCTGCATCAGGTTATGATGATGCAGGTTGATCCAGCACGCCTGCATCCCGCAGCGCACCGCGCCAGCCACGTCCGTCGTGAGATCGTCGCCCACGTGCAGAATGCTGTGTAAAGGCAGGTTAAGCTTTTCTGCCGCCAGGTGATACATATCGTGATAAGGCTTGGCGCGGCCGTGCGGCCCGGCTCGCAGAATAAATTTAAAGTATTTATCCAGCCCGAACAGGTGCGGCTCGGCGTTGCCGTTGGTGATCGCCACCAGCGGGATTTTCGCCGCCAGTGCGGCCAGCGTGCTGTGCGTTTCGGCCGGCACCTCGATCTGGCTGCGCCAGTGGGCGAAATGCGCCATCACCGCGCGCGAGCCTTTTTCCGCTTCCGACGCGCTAAGGCCGCTATTCAGCATTGCCAGCTCCACCGCGCGGCGACGCCATTCGCTGACGTCGTGATAAATGTCCGGCTCCTGCTCAAGCAGGCTGTCGCGCAGCTGCTGATACTGTAAGGGGCTGAACTCGTTCAGCGCCGGATGATAGGCCTGCAAAAACGCGTGGGTTTCTTTAGCGGTGCGGCTGATTACCGGCCGATTGTCGTACAGCGTATCGTCCAGATCGAAGGTCATGGCCGCGATCGGCCGCAGCGAACGGTAAAAATGCATCAGGTTTTTCCTCGTTTGGCACGGGGATGCGCGGCATCGTAAACCGAGGCCAGATGTTGAAAATCAAGGTGGGTATAGATTTGGGTCGTGGTGAGATTGGCGTGGCCCAGCAGCTCCTGTACCGCGCGCAAATCGCCGCTCGACTCCAGCATATGCGTCGCAAAGGAGTGACGCAGCTTGTGCGGATGAATATGGCTGGACAGCCCCTGCTTCACGCCCCACTCCGCAAAACGCTTTTGCACATTGCGGGTGGAAATGCGCTTGCCCTGTTTTGACAGAAACAGCGCGTTATCGGATGGCGCGAACAGCTCGCGCAGCGCCAGCCAGCGCTCCGTCCATTCCACCGCCATGCGGCCAATCGGCAGACGGCGCTCTTTGCTGCCCTTGCCGGAAACCCATACTTCGCCGGAAGCCAGATCGAGATGGGAAATATCGATGCCGACCAGTTCAGAAAGGCGCAGCCCGGCGCCGTACATGACTTCCAGCATGGCACGATCGCGCACCGCCAGCGGATCGTTCAGATCGATATCCAGCAGGCGGTTAACCTCGTCCACATCGATATTTTTCGGCAGATGCCGGGAAGCGCGCGGCGTGGCGACGCCCTTGGCCGGGTTGGCTTTCAGCTTGCCCTGGCTGATTTGCCAGTCCAGAAAGCTGCGCAGCGCGGAAAGGCGTAGCGCCAGGCTCGCGGGCTTAAGGCCGCCACGGCGGCTGCGTGCGGCCAGCGCGCGTACCTGGGCGGCGTCCAGCTTCTCCCAGGCGGCAAGCTTCATCTCATCCAGCAGGATAATACAGGCGCTCAGCTGCCGCTCGTAGCTAATCTGCGTGAGCGGGCTGAGCTGGCGCTCGACTTTCAGGTAGCGCAGGAAGCCCTCTACGGCTGGCTGTAGAGGAGACGCGTTCATGCCCTTTCCACCCAGCGCTGCAGCAGTTCCGGCAGCATATGCGAGAGGTGCTGCAACAGCACCGTGCCCATGCCGGACTGATAGTGCTGGCTGTCGCGGCTGCTGAAGATCAGCACGCCCAGCTCGCCGCGCTCGCCCAGCAGCGACATCGCCACCGAGCCGACCGCTTTGGCCTGCGGCAGCAGCAGCAGCAGTTCCGGGCCGTTAAGGCTGCCCAGATAGTGCTGCTGCTTGCCCAGACGCTGAATGCGTACCGGCTCGAACGCCTGCCGCGACAGCGCCAGCTGCGTGAAGTCGGACGGTGCGCCAATCCGCCACTTTTCGCTGAACAGCCGCACGTTGGCGCCCGCCAGCCCCAGCTCGCGCGCCCAGCGATGCAGGCGGTTCAGCATCTCGTGCAGGCTGTCGGCCGCCGCCAGCCGCGTCTGCAAGGTCAGCAGCTGTTCGAACAGCCGATGATTGGCGCTGGCCTGCTCCATCAGCAGCGTTATTTCCTCTTCCAGCTGCGCAATCTGGTGACGCTGGCGGCTGAGCTGCCACTCCACCAGCGAAACCGTGCCGCGTACCGGATGCGGCACAATCATTTGCTCGACCTGGCGAGCGTTGCGGATAAAGAAATCCGGGTTTTGCAGCAGGTAATCGCTCACCGCGCGATCGTCCAACAGGATATCGCTGGCGGCCTCGCTGACATGTTTCATAGATGAATAAATCCGTCGTAAACGTGAGTGGCCGGGCCGGTCATATAGAGCGGATGTCCCGGCCCTTTCCAGGCGATATGCAGGCTGCCGCCGGGCAGATCGACGCGAACCTTTTCCGCCAGCAGGGTTTGCTGAATGCCGACCGCTACCGCCGCACAGGCGCCGCTGCCGCACGCCTGCGTTTCGCCCGCGCCGCGCTCGTAGACGCGCAGGCGGATATGCTCGCGGCTGACCACTTCCATAAAGCCGACGTTAACGCGTTCGGGAAAACGCTCGTGGCTTTCCAGCACCGGCCCTAAGCTTTCCACTCGCGCCGTTTTTACGCTGTCAACCTGTAATACGCAATGCGGATTGCCCATCGATACCACGCCGCACATCACCGTTTGCTCCGCCGCGCGCATCAGATAGAGGCTTTCCGCCTTGTTAGCGCGAAAAGGCACCTGCTGCGGCTCAAAATTGGGCTCGCCCATGTTAACGCACACCAGCTCATCCGGCGTGACGCTCAGCACCATGCGCCCGGTCTGCGTGCTGACGCGGATCTCGCTTTTATTGGTCAGCCCTTTCAGACGCACAAAGCGGGCGAAACAGCGCGCGCCGTTGCCGCACTGTGCCACTTCGCTGCCGTCGGCGTTGAAAATGCGGTAGTGAAAATCCAGGTCGGGATCGTAAGGCGGTTCCACGATCAGCAGCTGATCGAAGCCGATCCCCAGATGCCGATCCGCCAGTCGCCGGATCAGTTCAGGAGAAAAATAGACGTTTTGCGTCACGGCATCGACCACCATAAAGTCATTGCCCAGACCGTGCATTTTGGAGAACTGCATGTTTGGCTCCAGCGAGTGCGTCATGAGTTACTGAGCCGATTGCTGTTCCGCATCGGTAGTCGTTGACTGCTGCTGCGCGCCGGACGCCGTACCGCTGGCGGTTTTTGGCGGTGTCGTCGCACCGGCGTTTTTTGGCGGCTGCTCCTGCTTTGGAAAATAGAGAGGGCCTTTCAGTCCGCATCCCGCCAGGCTGACCACGGCCAGCGCCAGCGCCATCCGGCAAATCATCTTCTTCATGCTTGTTCTGCTCATCATTGCTGCCTGTTGGTAGACTATCATCGCAGGTGAAGTGCTAAAAGCAACAGGAAAAAGGCGAAGGTTGCAGAAAGGAAAGCGGTAAAAGGCACGGCATCCTGTTTGCCGTGCCGGGCAAAAAGCAGCGGCGGCGATGGGCTACAAAAAGTCTTCGCGCTGTGGCGTAAAGAGATCGATCAGCACGCCGCTTTCCAGGCAGACGCATCCATGCGGTATATTCGGCTGCTTATATAAGCTGTCGCCCGCTCTCACCTCGCGCTGTTCCTTACCGATAGTGAACAGAAAGACGCCGGAACGCACCCAGGTTAGCTGTTCATGAGGATGGCTGTGCATCGGGCCAATCGCGCCCTGCTCAAAACTGACCTCCACGCACATCAGCTTGCCGCCGTGCGCCAGCACGCGACGGGCGACGCCTTCACCCGCTCTTTCCTGCCGTGAATCTTTATAAAAGAAAAACATGCGTGTTCTCCTTACAATAAAATTGGCCGCTATTCTGCTCCGGCAGCGGCAATTTTCCAGGCAACGCAAAACCAACTGTGACGGCTATCATGCCGATTTGTACAAAAGCGCAAACGGATGAGTTGGGATGGCGTAATAGTTATTCCCGCCGCGAGGCGGGTTAATTTTTTACCATTTTGTGATGGGCGGCAATTACAGGGCGGGCAGCCTGGCTGAAGATGACCATTTATTTGCAAACGACGCCCGCGATAAGGATATAAAGCCATGACGATTACGCTTCCACGCGAGACGCATTTCCGCCATCCCGATGAAAAAGTTATTTTTCATTTCTGGCGGCCGGAAAAGAGCCTGTGTCAGGAGCACCGGCATGAGTATTGCGAACTGTTTCTGGTGGAAAAAGGCAGCGGCATCCACGTTATTAATGAAAAACCCTACTTATTAACCGCAGGCACATTGTGTTATCTCAACCGTCACGATTATCACCTTTTCGAAGAGATGAAAAATATCAGGCAGGTGAATTTACTTTATCTGGCGCCCGATCGTTTTAACGTCCTAAAAAATATTGAGCACTTATTGATTCAGCCGGGTGAAAGCCGCGTCTGGCAGATAAATATACGGGTAATAAAGCAGATCATGGCCAGATTAATGGCGCATTCGGCCACAAAGTACGAAAACAAGCTGCTTGGCGAAAGCCATAAGGAAGCTATTTTTCTGGAAACGCTGCATACGCTGAACCAGTGGCGCTATAAAACCCAGGATTTCGCCTCCAGCGACGATCGCATCAGCCAGATTATTATCTGGCTGAATAGTCATCTGGCCGAGCCGCTGGATATGGAGCGCCTCTGCCAGACGTTTGCGATTTCCCGCCGCACGCTGCAACGGGGGTTTGTCGACTATACGGGCGTCTCGCCGCAGCAATATCTGACCACCACCAGGCTGCTCCAGGCAAGATATCACCTGCAATACAGTGATATGACCATCTCCGAAGCGGGAAAGCGGGTCGGCTTTAACGAGGTCAGCTATTTTTCCCGCCTGTTTCGCAAGCAGTTTGGCCTGTCGCCCGGCCAGTGCCGTTAAGCCCAAAGCAGTTAGCCCTGCGCTTCGACCAGTTCCAGCCTGCCCGGCGCCACCGTCGCCGGATAAGGTTCGTCGCGGCAGATCGGCAGCGCCTCCCAGCGCAGCCAGTAGCGATGCTGCGGGCTATAGTCGCTGTTTTGCGCCGCCAGCAGCTGCACCTCGGCCTGCGGATGCAGCTGCTGGCGCGGCCGCAATAGCGTTTCCGGCAGCGTTACGCGGGCGGGGAGCGTTGCCGTCACGGTTAAGGATGCTTCATCAATCAGCCAGCGCCCTGCGCCGCTCCATAGCGAACGCCACGCCACTTCCAGCTGGCCTTCGGCGGTCACGCGCGGCGGCTGCAAAACAAGATCCGGCGGAATAGAACCAGGCCCGTTGAAATCCCAGCGGAAATGCCACTGGCTGAGCTGGCTTCTCTGCCAGTTTCCCGTGCCGTCCGGCCTGGCGAGATAAGCCTGAGAACAGCCGTTCTGGCCGTAGCGGTGATAAATCAGCAGCGGCCTTCCCTGACTGTCAAAACCGATTTCCTGCACCATATTAATCAGCCCTTCGCCAACCCCGGCGCTATCAACAATTTCGCCTCGTTCCCGCGAGATGGGCAGCGTCAGGTGCTGTCCGGCAGAGGTTTCCCAGCGTTGCAGGTCGCGGCTTCGCGCATAGGATAAATTGTTGTTGGTTTCACAGTACGGGGTTTCGCGCCACATCCAGACCAGATGCCACCAGCCATCCGGCCCGGCTACCGGCGGCCGCGCGTAGCCGTTGCGTAAGCCTTCGCCGTCCAGCAGCGGCGTGTCCAACAGGCGCGACCACTGCCGCCGCGCCGTATTATATACGTTATAGATATCGTCGCCGTTGCCGCTACAGCCGTCGCGATAGCGGAACAGTAAACGTCCCTGCGCGTCTTTAAAAAACAGCGGATAAGTCGTGCGCGCTTCACGTGCGCCGGTCATCGCTCTGACCACGCGCAGCGAATAAATATCCAGCGGGCGTTCAGAGCGAAAATAGATCAGCGGATCGACATGCATATTGCCGGAAAGGTGCAGGTAGCCTTCGCTGTCTATGGCCATCGTCAGGTAGTTATGTGAATCGTAATCGGTGACGTTGGCGTCACGGTTGCGCGACGCCAGCCAGAAGCCTTCCGGCTGAAAAGTTTCCCATGTCGCTACGCCTGCACGACGGCATCCCACGGTGATGCGATGCGCGGCGTCGTACCAGGCGGCAAACAGCGTCCCCTCATGATGCAGCAGGCAATAGAGCACGTTAAAATCTGCGCAGGCCTCACCCACGGCAGAGACATGAACCTCTGTACTCATCTTTCATTCTCCTTGATTATTTTTACGGCGCAGGAAATAAACGGCCAGCACGATGGCACCGGCGGGATGAAGCATCGCGCCGATATAGATCGGTACGGCATAGCCAAAGGCATCGATAATGGTGCCGACAAAGCCGTTGAAGAGAATGGCGCTGATGCCGCCGAGCGCGCTCATGATGCCGATAGCGGTAGCGATGGCCGCGCGCGGCACCAGCCCGCCCATCATGATGGTCACCATGCTCAGCCAGGCGGTGCACATAAAATTAATCACGGTCATAATGCCTACCGCCAGCCAGATGTTTTGTACCGTGGGCAGTAAAAAAATCAGCGGCGCCAGACAGGTTACCGTCCAGATCAGATTCAGCCGCGCCCGGGTTGGCTCGACGCCGCGCGCCACCAGCCGATCGGAGATCCGGCACACCAGCAGCACGCCAAACACCGCCGCCAGCGGCGGAAACCACATCAGCTCGCCGACGCGTGCCAGGCTCAGCCCCAGCTTTTCCTGCATAAAGCCGATCTGCCAGTATTGATAAAAGAACCAGAAAGGATCGGTCAGCAGCCGCGCGATAATCAGCGTCCAGACGGGCGCGGAAGCCAGCACCAATTTATAGCGTTGCAGCGTGGAGACGCGGTCGTCCTCTTTTTCCGGCAGCGGCTCCGCCGACGTCGGCTGGCGACGGCTGGCCAGAAACCACAGCAGGCCGACCACGATGCCCGCCGCGGCCGGAATAAAGAATGCCCAGCGCCAGCCGCCCGCCAGCGTGACCCAGGCAATAAAAGGCGGCGCAACGATCAGGCCCAGCGACTGAATAATATTGGTCAGCTGAAAAGCGAAAGCGCGCTGCTCCGCTCTAAACCAGGTAAATATCGCCAGCGTCAAGGCGGGCACGACGCCGGACTCCGCTATGCCAAGAATAAAGCGGCCAATCAGCATCCCGGTCAGCGAATGCGCCAGGCCGGTGATCAGCGTGGCTATCGACATTAGCAGCATTAAAAAGGTCAGCACGCAGCGGCTGCCGAATTTATCCACCAGCGCGCCCGAGAAAAAATACATCACGATATAGGGCAGCATAAAAGCGGTAATCAGCAGCGAATACTCTTTATTGCCCACGCCCATTTCATGCATCAGCGTGGTTTTAAGAATGGAAACGATTTGCCGATCGAAAGAGAAGAAAAACAGAATGCAGCCGAGCAAGAGCAGAAGCAGAGAAATAAAAAGGCCGAACTTATTTCCTTCCCTGGTGAGTAATGCCTGTCCTTTTTCCATATATCCCTCGCGGTAATGCCTTTAAATGAGAATACGGCGCGAGTATAAAATGGATGATATCGGGCAAGAGCGCGGGATGATTTACTCTGTGAATAGCATCATGGCGATTTGTACTTCAGCGCCAGAACGGCGGAAGAAATGGCATTTGCCCGCAGATGGCGGGCAGTATCAATGCATCTGATAACGCGGCGTATAGTCGCTGGGATCGTTGTCTGAATCGGTCGCGCACAGCTGCGTCAGCGTCTGGCTGCGGAAAGGGATAACCTGAAAACGATCGTCCACCTGCACAATCTGATAGAACTGCGGCAGGTTAAAGTTGATAAAGCTGGAGCCGTAGGTAAAGCGATCGTGCGAGGAGGAGTAGAAGCGGCTGACGTCGCGTACCAGCTCCTCTTTGCTGCCCTCGCAGTGATGATAAATCTCCACCCGATTGGTCTCATCCAGGATGTAGATATTAAAGCCGCGATCGTCTTTCGTATCCTCAAAGAAAAACTGGATGATGCCTTCGCTGGCGTAGCCGTTGACTACCGACGGCAGCCGCGTCTGATCGGTTTCCACCTTAATCGACAGGCCGTGCAGCTTGTTGTTGGAGATGGCGCCATAAAACTCCACGGCGTTTTCCAGCTTTTGCACCGAGACGCTCAGCCGCTCAAAGAACAGTCCCCAGGTTTGTCCGGCCACGCGCACGGCTTTAAACCGACCGGGTTCCTGGCGCGTGCTGGAGAGGCGCAGCTCGATACACTCCGACACCAGCTGCTGCACGCGAGTGCGGATCAGGCCGCGCAGATGCTGGCTGTAACAAAAGACCTCGACGTTATCCGGCGGCGCCGCATCCTGATGCATTTTACCCAGGATGGTTTTCAGCGCCTCGATCATCGCCTGCTCGCCGTTGAAATGCAGCGTACGGACTTCATTCCACGAGTTGCGGTAAAGCAGATCGATGCTGCCGATCAGGCATTGTTGCTGCTGCCCAAAGCTGAACACGTCCAGCTTGCGGAAGTCAAAATGCACCACCTGATTGCGGAAGGCCGCCGTAGGATCGTGTTCCAGGTTAACGATGATTGCCAGATGGCGGATCTCGCACGGGCTGTAAAGCGCCTTTGCCGTCGGCGCGGGCAGCCGCAGCGGGAAATGGTGCGACACGTCCGTCACCAGCTCCTGTAACCTGGCCAGATCGCAAATCTCATTGCCTTTAATATGCAGTCGCGTTTTGCTGGTCAGCAGGCCGTTGAACCACGCCCACGCCACCAGCTTGTTCAGGTAGCGGTTATATTCCAGCGGCTGATGGCTGATGATGGACTGCATATCCGGCGACTGATTATAAAGATACCAGCCGGCGCGGTTGGCGCGGCCGTGCGGCACGTGAATAAAGGTCAGATGCGGCTCGGAAAGATCGGGCGAAATCTGTGGATTGACCAGCGTCACCTTGCCCGGCAGCGCCTCGAAAGCGGCGTAGAGTTTGCGCGTCAGCACGCCGATATCCTGCGGGCTGGCGCTGACGCTCAGATTATTGCGGCGGGCAAAGCGGATCAGGTTGCGGTAGCTCTGCATCATCGCGTCCAGCAGCTCGTTGTGCGCTTCACGTACGCGGCCGATTTTCCACTCGGCGCGGCTGTCCAGCATTGTGAGCCGCTCTTTGTCCCAGCCCCATTCACTGACCAGCTGGCTGAGAATTTCGCGCCGCCAGCCCGGATCGCTGTCGACGGAAAGTTTTTCGCGCACCTTCAGATAGAAGCAGCGGCGTACCAAATCCAGACGCGCATGATCGTCAATGCTGGTGAGATAGTGCGTGACGCGTTCCAGCATCATGCAGTAGGGATCCAGACCATAAGAGACGATTTCGCCGTCGTGCAGGCGCTGTTTGATATCCATCGCCAGCAGCCGGGTGCCCGGATACTCCCAGGAGTAGGCTTCCAGCAGCAGCGTCTTCAGCACCGCCTTATAGGGCGAGTCGATGCTTTTATAGAGCTGCCACAGGCTCGCGCCGAAATACTCCTCGGCGGAAAGCGTGCTCAGACCGCCCAAATCAAGCCACTTGTTCGGGGTCAGCACGCCTTTTTGATACAGCGACATCACGTATTCGTCGTAATGCTCTTCTTCTTCGCCCGGCACCATATTCCACAGAATGCGTTTGCCGGCCATGCGTACCGCGGTGCGATAGAATTCGTCCAGCAGCAGGATATGCTGCGTGGAACCGCAGTCTTCGCCGCCCAGGCTGCCGCTTTCGTTATGACGGAAGCGGTTTTCGTCGATCAGAAAGAAGCTGGCATCGACGCCCATACCGGCGCACCATTTTTGCAGCAGCGTGCATTTCTTTTGCAGCGCCAGCCGCTCTTCGTTATCCAGCCAGGATTGATGGCAGACCCAGATATCCAGGTCGGAAGTGGCGTTCTGGCCGACGGAAGAAGTGCTGCCCATGGAGTAAACGCCGGTGATCGGCATCTCGCCCTGCGGCGTCAGCGCGGCGAGAGATCCAGATTTTCCTTCTAAATCATAAAGATAATTTTTTTGGCTTTCATCAGGCGTGTAGAAGCTGATGCCATGTGGAACGTTACCTGCAAGGTAACCCGGCATCAACGGATGATGATAATGTAATAAGGTCGGCAGCAGACTGTAAACCTGTTGAAAAGCAGGTCCCATGGCCGCCAGCGCGCGATCGACGCGTAGCTGGTTGATGGCATCCAGTCTCTGTTTCAGTGTCTCAATGTAGAGGTACAAGACGTCTCGCCTGATTATCCCAGTGCCTGCAAAAAACCCCGTTCCCGACATCCGCCGCTTGCTTTAAAAATAGTCGTGCGAATAATTGCTGGAAACGTGATCAATCTAACACCTGGTCGGTTGACCGTAAAGAAAGTTGCGCTACCAAACAGTTTAGCACGTTTTACCATCACCCCGACCGAAAAAGCCCGCATACCGCCCGCGCCTGCCGTTTCAGGCGGCGGAAACTGTCAGCCTTCCCGTATCAATGATAGGATAATCAGTGAACGATAAAAACGGTAACCAGCATGTCAGACAAAATTTTAAGAATAGCTACCCGCCAGAGTCCACTTGCGCTGTGGCAGGCGCACTATGTTCAGCAGCGCCTGATGGCCTGTCATCCGGGGCTGAGCGTTGAGCTGGTGCCCATGGTCACCAAAGGCGACATCATTTTAGATACGCCGCTGGCCAAGGTCGGCGGCAAGGGCCTGTTCGTGAAAGAGCTGGAACAGGCGCTGCTGGACGGCCGTGCGGATATCGCCGTTCACTCCATGAAGGATGTGCCGGTCGAGTTTCCCCAAGGCCTGGGGCTGGTCACGATTTGCGAGCGCGAAGATCCGCTGGACGCCTTTGTTTCTCATCGCTTTGATTCCGTGGACGCGCTGCCTCAGGGCGCGGTGGTCGGCACCAGCAGCCTGCGCCGCCAGTGTCAGCTGAGCGCGCGCCGTCCGGATCTGGTTATCCGCTCGCTGCGCGGTAACGTCGGCACCCGCTTAAGCAAGCTGGATGCGGGCGAATACGACGCCATTATCCTTGCCGTCGCCGGACTGAAGCGTCTGGGCATGGGCGATCGCATTCGCCATGCCATGCCTGCGGAAGAGTCGCTGCCTGCGGTCGGCCAGGGCGCGGTCGGGATCGAATGCCGTCTTGACGACGCGCAGACCATCACGCTGCTCGCCGCGCTGAATGATGAAGACACCGCGGTGCGCGTCAAGGCCGAGCGGGCGATGAATACCCGGCTGGAAGGCGGCTGTCAGGTGCCGATCGGCAGCTTTGCCGAGCTGGAAGGCGACGAGCTGTGGCTGCGCGGCCTGGTCGGCTCGCCGGACGGGCGCGCTATGATCCGTGGCGAGCGCCGTGGCCCGCGCGAAGACGCCGAAAAGATGGGCATCTCGCTGGCGGAAGAGCTGCTGAATAATGGCGCGCGCGAAATTCTGGCGGAAGTGTATAAAGGAAATCCGCCCAGATGAGCATCCTGGTAACCCGTCCGACACCGGCGGCCGAAGAGTTGGTCAGCCGTTTACGTACCGCTGGCCGGGTTGCCTGGGCGATGCCGCTGATTGAATTTACGCCGGGCACCGGTCTGGACGATCTCCCGAACCAGCTGACGTCGTTGCAAAGCGGCGATCTGGTTTTTCTTCTGTCGCAGCATGCGATCCATTACGCTCATCCCGCCTTAGTGCGAGCCGGCGTGTCGTGGCCCGCTTCACTGCACTACTATGCTATAGGCCGCACTACCGCGCTCGCCTTGCATACCGTCAGCGGACACGATGTCGTCTGGCCGCACGAGCGCGAAACCAGTGAGATCTTAATCCAGCTTCCTGCCTTACAGCAGGTAGCCGGCAAACGCGCGCTGATCCTGCGCGGCAACGGCGGGCGGGAATTACTGGCGGAAACCTTGCAACAGCGCGGCGCTGATGTACAGTTTGTTGAATGCTATCAACGCTGTGCGAAAATTTATCAGGGCGCCATTGAAGGCCGCCGCTGGCGTGACCGGCAGGTGGATACGCTGGTGGTTACCAGCGGCGAAATGCTACAGCAGCTTTATTCGCTGTTCCCGGAGATCGATCGCGAGGAATGGCTTCTGCACTGTCGGCTGATTGTCGTCAGTGAACGCCTGGCTACCCGTGCCGCAGAACTGGGCTGGCGCGATATCAGGGTGGCCGAGGGTGCCGATAACGACGCCTTACTGCGCGCGTTACAATAAACTTAAATATGGGATGTGCCACAATGACGGAACAAAAAGAGTCCTCTGCCATGGTTGAAGCAACCACCCCGGAGGAAGCGACCTTAACGCCAAAGCAACAGCCCGACCGTAAGCCGCGCAATGCCGCTACGGCGCTGGCCGTGCTGGCGATTGCGATTGCGCTGGCTACGGGCGCAGGCCTCTATTTCCACGCCCGCACTCAGGCTCAGCAGCAGGCCGCGACCAACCAGGCGCTGGCTGACCAGCTTGCCAGTTTGCAGCAGGACGCCGCTGGCGAAAAACAGAATCTGGTGCGTCAGCTGGCCACGCAGAGCAGCGCGCTGGATACCGCACGCGCTCAGCAGGCGGCCACGAGCAAGCAGCTGGAAGAGCTGAAAGAG
This sequence comes from Erwinia wuhanensis, assembly GCF_030484085.1. Classification (NCBI taxonomy): domain Bacteria; kingdom Pseudomonadati; phylum Pseudomonadota; class Gammaproteobacteria; order Enterobacterales; family Erwiniaceae; genus Erwinia; species Erwinia wuhanensis. Next base: position 36,648 of record NZ_JAUJUH010000011.1, on the reverse strand, counting down.
AAAGTGGCGACTATCTCCGGCAATGACGCACACACCTGGCTGCTGGCGCAGGCGGATTACCTGGTCAAGCTGGCCGGGCGCAAACTGTGGAGCGATCAGGATGTGACCACGGCCGCCGCGCTGCTGAAAAGCGCCGATGCCAGCCTGGCCGATATGAACGATCCCAGCCTGATCGATGCGCGTCGCGCGTTAACCCAGGATATCAGTTCGCTCTCCGCCGTCAGTCAGGTCGACTACGACGGCATTATCCTCAAGCTGAACCAGCTCTCCAACGGCGTGGATAATCTGCGCCTGGCCGATAACGACAGCGACGACGCGCCGATGGACGCCGACAGCGGTGAGCTTTCCTCTTCGCTACGCGAGTGGCGACAGAACCTGGTGAAAAGCTGGCATAACTTTATGGATGATTTCATCACCATCCGCCGCCGCGACACCACCGCTGAGCCGCTGCTGGCCCCTAATCAGGATATTTACCTGCGGGAAAACATCCGTTCGCGCCTGCTGATTGCCGCTCAGGCCGTACCGCGTCATCAGGATCAGGTTTATAAGCAGTCTATTGATACGGTCTCTGCCTGGGTACGTGCCTGGTTCGACACTAACGATGCGGCCACCAAAGCCTTCCTGAGCCAGCTGGACGAGCTGAGCCAGCAGAGCGTGTCGATGGACGTGCCGGATACGCTGCAAAGCCAGCCGATGCTGGATAAGCTGATGCAAACGCGCGTGCGCAACCTGCTGGCCCAGCCGGGTGTCCAACAGCAGCAGGGAGAATGAGCATGCTTAAAGTACTGATTATTTTTGTCTTGCTGATGGTCGGCGTCGTGCTTGGCCCGATGCTGGCGGGCCATCAGGGTTACGTGCTGATCCAGACCGACAACTGGAATATTGAAACCAGCGTCACAGGGCTGGCGATCGTGCTGATCCTTTCGCTGTTGGTGATCCTGTTCGTCGAGTGGATCCTGCGCCGTTTATTCCGCACCGGCGCCAAAACCCGCGGCTGGTTTAAGGGACGCAAGCGCAGCCGGGCGCGTAAGCAGACTAACGCCGCGCTGATCAAACTGGCGGAAGGCGATCATCGTCAGGTTGAAAAGCTGCTGTCGCGCAATGCGGATCACGCTGAACAGCCGATGGTTAACTATTTGCTGGCGGCGGAAGCCGCTCAGCAGCGTAACGATGAGGCGCGCGCTAATCAGCATCTGGAACGCGCTACCGAGCTGGCCGGCAACGATCAGCTGCCGGTGGAGATTACGCGCGTGCGTTTACAGCTGGCGCGTAATGAAGATCATGCCGCGCGTAACGGCGTTGATCGCCTGCTGGAGGTCGCGCCTCGCCATCCGGAAGTGCTGCGTCTGGCCGAGCAGGCCTACGTTCGCACCGGCGCATGGAGCGCCTTGCTGGATATCCTGCCCGCTATGGAAAAAGCGCACGTTGCCGATGAAACGCACCGTCTGGCGCTACAGCAGCAGGCCTGGCTGGGCCTGATGAATCAGGCGATGGCCGATCAGGGCAGCGAAGGCCTGAAGCGCTGGTGGCATGACCAGAGTCGTAAAACGCGTCAGGAAACGGCATTGCAGGTGGCGATGGCGGATCATCTGATCGTTTGTGACGATCATGACAGCGCGCAGACCATCGTGCTGGACGGCCTGAAGCGCGGTTACGATGAGCGACTGGTGCTGCTGATGCCGCGCCTGAAAACCGGCAATCCTGAACAGCTTGAAAAAGCGCTCCGCCAGCAGATCAAGCAGCACGGCGCTACGCCGCTGCTGCACAGTACGCTGGGTCAGCTGTTGATGAAGCACGGCGAGTGGGAGCAGGCGAGCGAAGCTTTCCGTGAGGCGCTGAAGCAGCGTCCTGACGCGTTTGACTACGCCTGGCTGGCCGACACGCTGGATCGTCAGCACAAGCCGGAAGAAGCCGCGCAAATGCGTCGCGACGGTTTGCTGCTAACGCTGAAAAACAATCCCTGATCCAGGCTGGATTAACGAGCCGGGCGCCCTGCCCGGCTTTTTTTTACCTGTAGCCCGATAAAAAAACACCCGCCGATTTGGCGGGTGTAAATAAACAGGCCGAAAGACCGGCTGGTACCTGACTCAACGTTTTGCCCTGAACCTCCGTTAAGGCCTGACGGCGATAGCGGCAGATGGACAACAGGTACCCTAATGGCTCTGCATCATTCCCGGGTTTATGAAGCTTACGCGAACATAAGAGGTGGAATGAGCATTCTACAGGGGGATTGTAGCATATACCGTGCCAGGTCTTCAGCTACGCCTGTGAACAATGCTTATTTCTATTAAATTCAGTCTGTTATTATGAAAATATTCTTATATTACTTTTCAGGGGCCGTCGCTAAAAAGCACCAGAGGCCGTTTACAGCGTCGTCAGTCAGCGACAGCTTATGTACAGGCGGGTAAACCTTTTAAATAACAATGAGATGAATGTCGTCTTTCAGAGACAAAGCAAAGAAGCCCTCGCCGGAAGCGCTGTTTACTGTAGAACGCACGAAAGCCGGGACGTTATGAAGGCGGGAAGCAACGTTGTCTCGCTGCGCTCGGCGCAAACCTCCTTCGGAGCTTCCAGACCGCTGACAAAGTTGTAGAGAGTTCGTGTGAACAGGATTTTTTTGCAGCGAAACGGCAGCTTCGCAGCAGCAGAGGCTGAGCGGATAAACGGACCGTTTTCGCGCATGGACGCGCGAAACGAGCCTCCATGGACGGATCCACGGCGTGTCCGTGTTCCGATCTGCCTCTGCTGCTTTTCGCCAGCCCGAACGCGACTTGATGACAGAGGATGGGTTTGTCAGCAACCTCAAACCTCCTTCGGAGGTTCTCATCCTCTGGAAACTACAGAGACAAAAAGGCCAGCTCGAGAGCTGGCCTTTTCTTAAAGTGGTCGGCGAGAGAGGATTATTCCCCTGCGGGCCGTTGCTGAAGCAACGTTGTCTCGCTGCGCTCGGCGCAAACCTCCTTCGGAGGTTCTCATCCTCTGGAAGCTACAGAGACAAAAAAGCCAGCTCGAGAGCTGGCTTTTTCTTAAAGTGGTCGGCGAGAGAGGATTCGAACCTCCGACCCACTGGTCCCAAACCAGTTGCGCTACCAAGCTGCGCTACTCGCCGAATACTGCTTTTACTGCGGCTTAAATCGCTTTAAGCGAAAACCCTGCCTCGGCAAGGTTTCAGGAATATGGTCGGCGAGAGAGGATTCGAACCTCCGACCCACTGGTCCCAAACCAGTTGCGCTACCAAGCTGCGCTACTCGCCGAAAACTGCGTACTGCTAAAGATTTTGTGGTGCGAAGAGAGGGACTTGAACCCTCACGTCCGTAAGAACACTAACACCTGAAGCTAGCGCGTCTACCAATTCCGCCACCTTCGCATACAAAATCTGGGGTGGCTAATGGGACTCGAACCCACGACAACTGGAATCACAATCCAGGGCTCTACCAACTGAGCTATAGCCACCACACCTGTTACTCGTACTGCTTTACTACCTAACGCGGTAATACTACCACCGCAGCTCTTGCGCACAAACTTAATGGCGCGCCCGACAGGATTCGAACCTGAGACCTCTGCCTCCGGAGGGCAGCGCTCTATCCAGCTGAGCTACGGGCGCGTAGCGCCGTTGCGGATGGGCATACTACGGATTCGAGCCGATCCTGTCCAGTGCTTTTTGCACAAAAAATTCCGTTTGCTTACGCTTTGTGCGTTCTGTCTAAACTACAGGCGTTTTAGCGCGTTAATGCTTGTCTTTTAACCGATGAGGCCGTTTAAAAGCCGTTAATTAAAGATCGCCGCGCAGGTGATAACGCAGGTATTTTAGCAGGCTGAGCTGCCTTCCAATCCGCGAAGGCTGCACGATCAGCCGATAAAGCCACTCAAAGCCCGTTCTCTGCCATATTTTCGGCGCGCGCTTCACGTTGCCCGTGAAAACATCGTAGGTGCCGCCTACGCCCATATAGAGCGCATCAGGGTAGAGAGCCTTGCAGTCGCGCATCAGGATCTCCTGACGCGGCGATCCCATCGCCACGGTGACAATCTTTGCGCCGCTGGCGGCGATGCGGGCAAACAGCGCTTCCCGATCGGCAGGCGCGAAATAGCCGTCCTGCGAGCCAACGATATTGACGTTCCACTGGCGCTTCAGCTTCTCTTCGGTCTGGGACAAAATGCCCGGCTTGCCGCCGACCAGGAAAACCGGCGTGCCTTCGCGGCCGGCACGCTCCATCAGTCCTTCCCACAGATCGGCTCCGGCAATACGCGCAACCTTAGCCTGCGGATACTTTTTGCGGATGGAGCGGACGATACTGATGCCGTCGGCGTACTTATATTCCGCCTCGTCGATCAGACGATGAATTTCCGGGCGGCTTTCCGCCGTCAGCACCTTTTCCGCATTGATAGCCACCAGCGTGCCGCTTTTCAGGCGTTCCCCCAGCCAGAGATAATCAAGGAATTCGGCCATATCGCGAAAGCCCAACAGCGTAATGCCGCGGATCGGGTAGTGCGGCGGCGTAAAAGCGGAGTCCATGACAGGTCCTTAAAGTTACTGGCTAACAGGTTTTGTTTTTGCGCCCGGATGGCGCACCGGCCGCGCACGGATTACGCCCGCGCTGTCGAACAACCAGTAGAGCAGCTTGGCTGCCACCACCGCCGCCGCAAAAATCAGGCAGAAGAACACCACGCGGGAGGCGAAGGCGTCCAGCCCTTCTCTGGCGAGCACGATCATATTAAAAACCGCGCCGAAGCAGAAGCTTTGCAGAATGGCGGCCTTGTAGCGATTATCCTCATGACGTCCTTTGGCATACAGCCAGTCGAACCATTTGATAATCATGCCTACCGCCACCGCGCCCAGCGGAATAAACCAGACGCCGCCCATCACCACCAGCGAGCCTAACAGCGTCGGCGAGATCGCCAGCCCGGAATGGTTGTTCAGCACTTCCCAGGTAAAGTAGTTGGCGCTGTTCAGTACCACCGAAGGCCTGTCCGGCCACAGCCAGCCCGGAATAAAGACGTAGAAATCCCGGACGATGGGCGCCAGCCCCTGGAATTCGATTTTGTCGTAATTTTGCAGCAGAAGACCCAAATTTTCCCAGGGCGAAAAGGTATCGCGCGTCAGGTAAAGGAAGGTGTAAAACGCCTCGCTGCCGCTGACGTCGAGGTTATAACGGCGCAGCGCCAGCCAGAACATGCCAACGATGCCCGCGACGCCTGCGGCGGCCAGCATCCACAGCGTGATCCAGCCCTGGATAATGCCGATAAAAAGAAACAGTGCGAAAGCGATGATGATGTTGGCGCGCGTGCCGCCGACAATCGCATAGGTCAGCAGCCCAAAAGCGACGGTAGCCACCAGGAACAGCAGCCAGCTTTTCAGGCCGGGACGCAGGAAGTAGACCCCCAGCATCGCCGGGATAAAGAAGTAGAAGAAGCGCTTCAGCGCCACGCCCGACACTTCTGCCGAGAAAATCTGGCTGTAGCTGTGCAGCTTAAACAGCAGAAAACCGTTATGCAGAAAGAACACCAGCACCGTGCCCAGCGCAATCAGCGCCAGGATGCTCCACGTCAGGTGCGCCTCGACGCGGTTGATGGTGAACACCTGGCGAGCGGGTCTTTCCGTCGCCTGCCTGAGCCGGGTTTTATAGCTGACATAATAGATAGCGTAGAAGCAGGTTGCAGCAAGCATCGCCTGCAGCAAATACTCCGCAGGCACCACCTGCACATTGAAGCCAAACACCAGCACGCAGGTCAGCGGGAAGCCAAAGTAAAAGGTCAGCAGAAAAAGCAGCGAGAAGAAAACGTTGAAGTTAAACCGCACGCGCCGAAACTCTCGCCAGGTCAGCGTCAAAATTAGCCCCAGCGACAGCAGCCAGACCGACAGCAGGCCTGCAAACTGTGAAAAAATCATGCCGTTGCTCCTTCCGCCAGCGCCAGCGCCTGCTGCCAGCCCGCCACAAAGGCCGGGTCGAAAAAGGCGATGGCGGCTTTATCCATGCCGGCCATCTGCCGCTTTGTTTCGGCGATCAGCTCCGGTGTTAGTTTATCACCGGCAAAAAGCACCGGCACCTGCTGCCCGGTCAGATCCTGCCAGAAAGGATTTTTACGGTTGATAACAAACGGAATGTTGGCCTGGATCAGCAGACACAGCGTGCCAATGCCCTGCTGGCGCTCGAAGATAAAGTAGCCCAAATCGCAACGGGCAAGTAGCGCCAGGTAAGCCGTAAAATCAAGCTTTTCGGTCAGCACGTTCAGCCTGGCGCCAAACAGCGCCGCGCCGGCTTCCCGCACGCGCTGGATATAAGCGTCGTTATTTGCCGGGTAGCCCATGGGCACAATGACGTTCACCCGCTCGCCGAACTGCTGATGGATTTCCTGCAACGCCTGAAGGTGACGGTTGCTGGCATCGCCGGAGTTGCCGACCAGAATGGTCAGCTCGCTGTTTTTTGGCGCATCAGGCAATGCGACCTGCGCCATGCGCGTCGGGAAATAGAGCAGCGAAGCGGGCACGGCAGGCTGACGCTGCTGGAAAAAGGCGATATCGCCGCGCGTGGCGAAGACATGACCGATGCGCTTTTGCGCCAGACGACGCATGGCGTAAAACAGGCGGAACTTCAGGCCGCCAGCCTGCTCGTAGAGATCGGCGCCCCAGATATGCCAGTACGCCTGGTCAGGCCGGATTTTGCGCAGCAGCAGCGCCAGCCACAGCGTCGGATTGAACTGGCCATGAAAGAAAAAGCGCGTCTGTCGATCGGCCTGTGCGCGGGCAGTTACTGCCTCAGCAATGCTTTTTTTATCCTTAAACCAGCGAATAGCCAGTGAGGGAAACGCCGTCGCAGGTTCGCCCACGACCCAAAACTGGCGCTGTTCATTGCACGGCGCGGCCTGGGTCATGACGTCATTAAAAAACCGCAGAACGGTCTGGTTGTGGTGCTCAATCGGCGAGCCAAGAACGTGGATCAGTGTTGTCATACTTGTCTTTGATAAAGAAAAAATACGCCAGCGCAAAGCGCAAAATAGACGATGTAGGTTGCCATATAGGCCTGCGCCGCGCCGACAGCGCCGTGCAGTGGGATCAGCCACCAGGCAAACAGCGTCAGCAGCAGAAACTGGCTGACTTCCGTCAGCAGGTAAAAACGCAGCGAGGCTTTGGCAATCACCAGATAGCCGAACACATAAGCGCCTACCTTAAAAACGTCACCGGTCAGCTGCCAGATAAAGAGGTCGCGCATCCCGGTGAACCTGCTGGAAAACAGCAGCCAGATCGCCACGTCGCGCAGCAGCCAGACGGTAAGGCTGACCGCCATCACCGCAGGCAGCACAAAGCTCAGCGACCGCCGGATCTCGCGCGAGATCGCTTTTTTATCGGTCAGCTTTGCCAGCGTCGGCAGCAGATAGACGCTGAAAGAGGCGGTGATAAATTGCAGATAAGCGTCCGAGATGCTGGTTACGCCCTGCCACAGACCGACCTGCTCCCAGCCGTCGTGCGCCGCCAGCAGATTACGCATCATCACCCAGGCGACCGGCAGCGTTACGGCGGTCATCAGCGCCATCAGCGTGAATTTACCCAGATTACGCGCGATGTCGCCGTGCCACTGCGGCTTAAGGAAATGCAGCGGCAGATGGTCGCGCTTTGCCAGCAGCAGCGCCGCGGGCACCACTACCAGCGCCGGAACCAGCGCCATGCCGATCAGCGCGCCGCTGTAGCCGCCCAGCCAGTAACAGACAAACCACGCCGCCACGCCGATCAGGCTGCCTGCGATCAGCGACAGCGCGTTGCCCATCGCATCGCGAAAGCCTTTGATTACCGCCAGCGCCAGGTTGGCCCAGGCGATGCCGACCTGCACAAAAGCCAGCATCCGCACCACGTTCGCATAGCCGCCGTGACCAAACAGGCCGACGCTGACCGGTTCGGCAAACAGCAGGAAAACCACCGCCAGCAGCGTAGAGAAGCCCAGCACCATTGCCGACGCCGTGCCGGTTACGGCGCGCAGCCGGGCAGGCTGCTGCTGATATTCCGCCACGTATTTGGTGACGCCGTTGAAGATGCCTGCGCCAGCCAGCACGCCCAGCACGGTGATTAGCTGGCGAAAGTTGCCCGCCTGCCCCACGCCCGCCGGGCCAAAGGACACGGCCAGCATCTTGACCACCAGCAGACCGGCAGCGATTTTTACCAGCGTGGACGCTGCCGTCCACACCGAAGCTTTAGCCAGCGACATATCAGAACCAGCTCAGCAGCGAGTTGATAACCGTTTTCTGGTTATTGTCGGAAAGGTTGTAAAACAGCGGCAGCCGCAGCAGGCGTTCGCTTTCCGCCGTGGTGTAGCGGTCCGTCCCGTGAAAACGGCCAAAACGCTGCCCGGCCGGTGACGAATGCAGCGGGATATAGTGGAATACGGCCAGGATTTCCGCTTCTTTTAACCAGTTAATCAGCGCGTTGCGGTCGTCGTTATCGCGCAGCTTGATATAGAACATATGCGCGTTGTGCTGGCAATCTGCCGCAAGGGTCGGCAACGTAATTCGTCCGCTGGCGGCGACGGGCAGCAGCGCGTCGTAGTAGTTCTGCCACAGGCGCAGGCGCTGCTCGTTGATGCGTTTGGCCTCTTCCAGCTGCGCCCAGAGATAAGCGGCCTGCAAATCGGCCATCAGGTAGCTGGAGCCGATATCCCGCCAGGTGTATTTATCCACCTGGCCGCGAAAGAACTGGCTGCGGTTGGTGCCTTTTTCACGGATAATTTCTGCTCTTTCCACCAGCGCCGAATCGTTGATCAGCGTCGCGCCGCCCTCGCCGCCCGCTGTATAGTTCTTGGTTTCGTGAAAGCTGAAGCAGCCGATATGGCCAATCGTGCCCAGCGCTTTGCCTTTGTAGGTAGCCATTACGCCCTGCGCCGCGTCTTCAATCACGTAGAGTTTATGCTTTTCCGCCAGCGCCATGATCGTATCCATCTCACAGGCGACGCCCGCGTAATGCACAGGAACGATCGCGCGAGTTTTCTCGGTGATGGCCGCTTCGATCAGCTTTTCGTCGATGTTGAGCGTATCGGGACGGATATCGACAAACACGATAGTCGCGCCGCGCAGCACAAAGGCGTTGGCGGTAGAGACGAAGGTGTAGCTCGGCATAATCACTTCATCGCCGGGCTGAATGTCGATCAGGATGGCGGCCATCTCCAGCGAGGCGGTGCAGGACGGCGTCAGCAGCACTTTACGACTGCCGAACCGGTTTTCCATCCACTGCTGGCAGCGACGGGTAAAGCCGCCGTCGCCGCACAGCTTGCCGCTGCCCATCGCGGACTGCATATACTCAAGTTCGGTTCCCACCACCGGTGGGGCATTAAACGGGATCATAAAATTACCTGTAGAGCCACCAGGCGGTGCGTTCAATTACGCCGCCGCAGCGATGATAAAGTCGGAGTGCCGGCAGATTGCCAAGCTGAGTGGCAACATGCAGACGCGTCAGGCGTCGCGCGCGACACCAGTCAATGGCGGCCTCGATCATGCGCTGACCGACGCCCAGTCCCTGCGCCTCAGGCAGCGTCGCCAGCAGGCCGATCCTGCCGCTGCCGTCGGCCAGCTCGCGCAGTGAGACGAAACCCTGTAGTTCGCCCTGGTCGTTGACGGCAATCAGGCACTGATGGTCGAAAGTCCCCAGTACAGCGTTTTCCACCCACTGCGCATAGAATCGCCCGCTGTCTTCCGCTTTATACCAGGGCGCGCGAAAGCGGCTGAAGGCAAAAGCGCTGCTGGCTACCTCGCGCAGCGCCGGAATATGTTCCTTACGGGCAATGCGAATGCCTTCCGGCCTGCCGCCCACGCCGATACCCAGCACGAAATCCGCTTCGCCTTCCACAAAGCGAAACCCCAGCGCGCTTAACGCATCCAGCTCCGCCGTCTGCTGCGACAGGATTTTCGCCTGGACGAGGTCATATTGCCGAAGCGACGCTTCATCGATCGGCGCCTCGTGCAGATCGACGGTCAGCAGGGCGCTATTGATATCGAAGAACGCGTTTTCCCACGTCAGCGGTTCGACGCGTCCCGGCAAAGCGGTGGCGTTCATCGCCAGAGGCCTTTGGTATCCACCAGCCAGCGCGAGCGCAGGCCTTCGACGTCGATGGTTTTGAACTGCTGATGATCCACCAGCATAACCAGCACGTCCGCCTGGCGTAACGCCTCTTCCTGCGTAACCAGCACGCTTCTCTCCGGCATCCCCTTCGGCAGCTCGTGAATATTCGGCTCCACCAGCTGGGTGACGCCCTGATGCCAGTCGGCGATCATCTGCGCCACTTCCATTGCCGGACTTTCCCGCAGGTCGTCGATATTGGGCTTAAAGGCCAGGCCAAAGCAGGCGATGGTCAGCTCGCTGGGGCGTTTGTCGCTGGCGACCAGGCACTCGGCCAGCTTTTTCTTCACCTGCTCCAGCACCCAGTGCGGCTTGCTGTCGTTAACTTCGCGCGCGGTGCGGATCAGGCGAGCCTGTACCGGATTCTGCGCCACAATAAACCACGGATCCACGGCGATGCAGTGGCCGCCGACGCCAGGGCCGGGCTGTAAAATATTGACGCGGGGATGGCGGTTGGCCAGCGCGATCAGCTCCCAGACGCTGATGCCCTGATCGGCACAGATCAGCGACAGCTCGTTGGCGAAGGCGATATTGACGTCGCGGAAGCTGTTTTCCGTCAGCTTGCACATCTCAGCGGTGCGCGAGTTAGTGACCACACACTCGCCCTCAAGGAATATTTTGTAGAGATCGCACGCTCTCTGCGAGCAAAGCGACGTCATGCCGCCGATCACGCGGTCGTTTTTAATCAGCTCGACCATCACCTGGCCGGGCAGTACGCGCTCCGGGCAATAGGCGATCTGCACGTCGGCTTTTTCGCCCGCGTGCTGAGGAAAAGCCAGATCGCTGCGCGCCATCGCCAGCCACTCGGCCATCTGCTCCGTCGCGCCCACGGGCGAGGTCGATTCCAGGATAACCAGATCGCCTTTTTTCAGCACCGGCGCGATGGACTCGGCCGCCGCTTTGACCCAGGCGAGATCCGGCTGGTGTCCGTCTTTGAACGGCGTCGGCACCGCAATCAGAAAGGCGTCCGCCGGCTCTGGCCGGGTGGTCGCCCGCAGATAGCCCTGCTCCACGGCCGTTTTCACCACCACGTCCAGGTCCGGCTCCACGATATGAATGTCGCCGCGATTAATCGTCTCGACCGCCCGCGTGTTGATATCCACGCCGATCACTTTTTTCTGGCGGGAGGCGAAAGCCGCAGCGGTAGGCAGGCCAATATAGCCCAGCCCGATAACAGAAATGGTATTGAACATTATAAAGAAATCCGATTGTTTTTAAGGGCCTGCACAATACGTTCGCAGGCCAGGCCGTCGCCATAGGGATTATGGGCGCGGCTCATGGATTGGTAAGCCTCTTCGTCCGTCAGCAGGCGCGTCACCTCGCGAACGATTTTTTGTGTGTCAGTGCCTACCAGCCTGACGGTGCCTGCGTCTACCGCTTCCGGGCGTTCGGTGGTATCACGCATCACCAGCACCGGCTTGCCCAGCGAAGGCGCTTCTTCCTGGATGCCGCCGGAATCGGTCAGGATCAGCCAGGCACGATCCATCAGCCAGACAAACGGCAGGTATTCCTGCGGCTCGATCAGCACTACGTTGTCGATATCGCTGAGAATACGATTGACCGGCTCGCTGACGTTAGGATTCAGGTGCACCGGATAAACGATCTGCGCCTCGGGATGGCGGCGGGCGATATCGGCCAGCGCGCTGCAAATGCGCTCAAAGCCGTCGCCGAAGCTTTCCCGACGGTGTCCCGTTACCAGGATCAGCTTCTTATCAGCCTCAAGGAAGGGATAGCGAGTCGCCAGGCCGTTACGCAGCTGCTCGTCGCTTAACACGCGATCGCGTACCCAAAACAGCGCGTCGATCACCGTGTTGCCGGTAACAAACATACGCGCGGCGGGCAGATTTTCGCGCAGCAGATTTTGCCGCGCCGTTTCCGTCGGCGGGAAGTGCCAGGTCGCCAGATGCCCGGTCAGCGTGCGGTTGGCCTCTTCCGGCCACGGCGAATACAGATCGCCCGTACGCAGTCCGGCCTCCACATGCCCCACCGGAATGCGGTGATAAAAAGCCGCCAGGCTGGCTGCGAACGTCGTGGTGGTATCGCCGTGCACCAGCACGACATCCGGCCTGAACTCCGTAAACACGCCTTTCAGCCCTTCCAGAATACGGCTGGTGATCTCCGTCAGCCCCTGGCCTGGCCGCATAATATTCAAATCGTAATTGGGGACGATAGCAAACAGCTGCAGCACCTGATCCAGCATCTCACGATGCTGCGCGGTAACGCACAGACGCGCGTCTATCTCGCCATCCTGGGCAAGTGCATGAACCAGCGGAGCCATTTTTATCGCTTCCGGGCGCGTGCCAAAAACAGTTAATACTTTCACTGTTGTTCTCTTTCCTTCGTCTGTCAGGTAACTATAAATCGGCGCTTAACCGCGACGTCGGCGTAGCAAAGCGGTACCCGCGCCAACCAGCGCGCCTACGGCACCCCACATGATCATCATAAACAGGCGACGTGGGCTGTCGCGCTTCACCGGCTCTTCCGGCGTGCGCAGATAGCGCCAGGTCTGGAAAGCGTTATCCGGCTTCGGCCCGGCATTCAGCGTGCTCAGCATGGCTCTGTTTTGATCATAGTCCAGATCGTAGGTCGGCCCGCTGGCCTGCAGGTTTTCCAGGCGGGCCTGCAACAGCGAGCGGCCCAGCAGAAACAGCTCGGAATCGGGCAGCTGTTCTGAAGGCGTGCTGGTTTTCGCCTGCTCGAAGCCCTGCTGCTGCGCGATTTTCAGCGCCTGCTGCACGCTGTTGATCTGGCGGTCATAGATGGCTTTCGCTACCGCTTCCTGCCGCTGCACCTGCGCCTTCAGCTGCTGAGCGCGGGCGGCCCAGCCGCCTGCCAGCTCGGCGTTAAGATGCTGCGCGGCGCGCTGGCCGGCAAAAGCGACATACTGGCGCAGCAGCGTGTTGGCCGCCGGCGCGGTTTCCGCAATCAGCTTGACGCTGTCATTCAGGCTTTTTGCCGCATCGCCGGGCTGATACTGAATATTGGCGATCAGCTCGTCGAGCAGCGCGGCATCGTCGCGAGCCTGCCCGCTCTGCCGCTGTTTGTAGTAGTCGCTTTGCAGCCAGAACTCGCGGCGGGTGTCATAAGACGCCAGCTGCATCACGAACTCCTGATAGGCTTCGTCCGCAATGGCGGGCGCAACGATGGGCGTGCTGCTGCTGCGGCTGTCCAGATTGTTCAGAAACAGCTGCTGCGAGTAGTAATTGCCCAACATATTGACGGTGGGACGATCGGTGACCGCCGTGGTGCTCCATTTTGGCGTGATCAGCAGCGAGCAGAGCCAGGCCAGCAGGGCAAAAAGCAGCGCGCTGCCGATAATCCACCGCTTTCCTCGCCATAGCGCGCAGCACAGCCCGCGAATATCCAGCTCGTTCTCTGCAACGTCAGGATGCGTCATACATGATATTCCTTGTCCAGGGTAAAGAGGTCCGAAACGGTCTAGCGGGCTTTGCGCAGCCTTCTTTTGACTCTTTTCAGCATTCGCGCCACGCGCCAGGCGCGTTTAATACAGTAGCCGTAGAGCATAAAAGCCAGTAAAAACAGCACCAGCATCAGCCACTCCGGCACAAAGCTCAGCGATTCGCCCAGCACGCCGACGCCGGCCAGCAGCGCGGCCGCCAGCGTGATCAGAAAGCAGGCCTGCCGCGAGGTAAACCCGGCGCGCATAATCAAATGGTGAATGTGCTGGCGATCGGCGGAAAACGGGCTCATGCCCTTGCTGAGGCGGCGATACATAATGGCGATCATATCCATCAGCGGAATGGCGATCAGCCACAGCGCCGTGACGGGCGTGACGGGATGGCTTTGTCCTTGGGTCGCCTCCAGCAGGATCCAGATAATGGTAAAGCCAATCAGCGTGCTGCCCGCATCGCCCATAAAAACCTTGTAGCGACGGCCGAAAACGCCAAGATTAAGCAGGATATAGGGGATAATGGCGGCGATCATCGCAAAACACCACATCGCCAGGCTTTGCTGTCCGTCCACGAACAGAATAATGCCCATCGCCAGGAAGGTGACGCAGGACAGGCCGCCCAGCAGACCGTCGATACCGTCCACCATATTAAAAGCGTTGATGGCCGCCCAGACCGCAAACAGCGTCAGCACGTAGCCGAAAGGCCCGACGATCAGCTCCCAGGGGCCAAAAATAAAGCCCAGGCTGAGCAGATAGAGTTTGGCCATGGTCATCATCACCACGGCGATGCCTGCCTGAACGCAGGCGCGTATCTTTACGCTGATATCAAAGCGGTCATCAAGCGCTCCGACCAGCACCAGCACGCCAGCGCAGCTCAGGTAAAGCAGACTATGGGGAATGTAGTAATCGGTCACCGCGAAGCTAAAACAGATGCCGGCGAAAACAGAGATGCCGCCAACCAGAGGAATAACGCCCTGGTGACGTTTGCGATAGTTGGGCTTGTCCACAAGACCCACTTTCTTGGCTGCTTTACGGGCGAAAAAGAGAAACACCAGCGAAAACAAAAATATTAAAGCAAGCTCAGTACTCATATTGAGTAAATTCACATTAACCAGCTCTCTGCTAAGAATCCCAGTGTTATAGCAATTTCTGTGCCACAAACCGCTGTCTGATTCTGATGTCCATTGTGCCACGGGAAAAATCCAGCCTCACCGCCCGATTTCCTGCCCGCCGCACCTTTAATTTAATTCTCCAGTGGCAACATCGTATAGCCCATAAACGAAAAACGCCACGTCTGAGCGCGGCGTTCCCCGAGTTTTCTTCTTTTTCCGGCTTCTGCGGTGAATTCGCACAAAAACAGGCCAAAAAAAGAGAGGGTTGATCGCTCAACCCTCTTTTTTTCCAGCAGACCAGCCGACTTACGAACGCTTCATCATGTCGAAGAATTCGTCGTTGGTTTTGGTCATCGCCAGCTTGTTGATGAGGAATTCCATCGCATCGATCTCACCCATTGGATGGATGATTTTGCGCAGGATCCACATCTTCTGCAGCTCTTCAGAGCTGGTAAGCAGCTCTTCTTTACGCGTACCGGAACGGTTGTAGTCGATAGCAGGGAACACGCGCTTCTCGGCGATTTTACGCGCCAGATGCAGTTCCATGTTGCCCGTACCCTTAAATTCTTCGTAGATGACTTCATCCATCTTCGAACCGGTATCGACCAGCGCGGTAGCGATGATGGTCAGGCTGCCGCCCTCTTCCACGTTACGCGCGGCGCCGAAGAAGCGTTTTGGACGGTGCAGGGCGTTGGCATCCACACCACCGGTCAGCACTTTACCGGAAGCCGGCACCACGGTGTTGTAGGCGCGAGCCAGACGCGTGATGGAGTCGAGCAGGATGATAACGTCCTTTTTATGCTCGACCAGACGCTTGGCCTTCTCGATAACCATTTCAGCGACCTGCACGTGGCGGGAAGCTGGCTCATCGAAGGTAGAGGCGATCACTTCGCCCTTCACCAGACGCTGCATCTCGGTTACTTCTTCCGGACGTTCGTCAATCAGCAGCACCATCAGCACGCAGTCAGGATGGTTATAGGCGATGCTCTGCGCGATGTTCTGCAGCAGCATGGTTTTACCCGCTTTTGGCGGCGCCACGATCAGACCACGCTGGCCACGACCAATTGGCGAAGCCAAATCCAGTACGCGTGCGGTTAAGTCTTCGGTAGACCCGTTGCCGCGCTCCATGCGCAGACGCGAATTAGCGTGCAGCGGCGTTAAGTTTTCAAACAGGATTTTGTTACGGGCATTTTCCGGCTTGTCAAAGTTAACTTCATTAACCTTCAGCAGGGCAAAATAGCGCTCGCCTTCTTTCGGCGGACGGATCTTGCCGGAGATGGTGTCACCAGTGCGGAGGTTAAAGCGGCGAATTTGGCTGGGGGATACGTAGATGTCGTCAGGGCCGGCGAGGTAGGAGCTGTCTCCAGAGCGGAGGAAACCAAATCCATCCTGCAATATCTCCAGTACGCCGTCGCCGAAGATATCTTCGCCGCTTTTCGCGTGTTGTTTAAGGATGGCGAAGATAATGTCCTGTTTGCGCATGCGCGCCAGGTTTTCCAGCCCCATATTTTCGCCGAGTGTTATCAGGTCAGAAACCGGCGTATTTTTTAATTCGGTAAGATTCATAATGGTGGGTTCTTAAACTCGGGGTAAATCTCGAAATGTTTGTCGTCAATGGTATGGCGAAAAATCCATGCCTGTTAATGGCTGTCTTGTCAGACTCCCGATCATCGCGTGCAGGAATACGCGGATCCGATACGGGGAGACGGTAAGGACAAGGTGCCGGAAATTCTGGATACTAACCGTCAGATTGCTGAACATTTGTTACATTCAGAGGAAAACAGTGTTCAACAAGGAGTAAATATTAGATTCAAACTACAGGTAAGTGCGTAATGCAGTAAAAGTAAGTTAGCACGCTCTATGGCAAACGTCTAGCGATGAGCTAAAAATATGAACGAGGCAAAAAGAAAACCGAAGCGGGAAGCAGACTCGCGCCTGCGGTGAGCGCATATGGCCCACCGCAGCAGCAGAGCTGGTTAGCCCAGGTTCGCGTTCAGGAACTCTTTCAGCTGTCCTTTAGAAAGTGCGCCCACTTTCGTTGCCGCGACTTCGCCGTCTTTAAACAGCAGCAAAGTAGGAATACCGCGGATCCCGTATTTTGGCGCGGTGCCTGGGTTTTCGTCGATATTCAGTTTGGCGATAGTCAGTTTGCCGTCGTATTCTTCGGCGACTTCGTCAAGGATCGGGGCGATCATTTTGCACGGACCGCACCATTCTGCCCAGAAGTCGACCAGCGTCAAGCCTTCTGCTTTCAGGACGTCGGTTTCAAAGCTGTCATCGGTCAGGTGGACAATTTTATCGCTGCTCATGTCTTACTCCAAAAGATTATGCCTGGCTGCCTGGCGTAAAATCTGCCAACTTAGGTTGACTTTATTTCACCGGATACGCTTTCGTAAAGCAATAGTAAGCTGATATTCTACCACACTATGAGCAAAACACACTTAACCGAACAGAAGTTTTCCGACTTCGCCCTGCACCCTCAGGTCATTGAAGCCCTTGAAAATAAAGGCTTTCATAACTGCACGCCTATTCAGGCGCTGGCATTGCCTTTCACCCTTAACGGGCGTGATGTAGCGGGACAGGCGCAAACCGGTACCGGGAAAACGATGGCGTTTTTAACGTCAACGTTCCATCATCTTCTTTCTCACCCCGCGCCGGAAGGCCGTCAGGTCAATCAGCCGCGCGCGCTGATCCTGGCACCAACCCGCGAACTGGCCGTGCAAATCCACGCCGATGCGGAACCGCTGGCGCAGGTGACCGGCCTGAAGCTGGGGCTGGCCTACGGCGGCGACGGCTACGATAAGCAGCTGAAAGTGCTGGAGAGCGGCGTCGATATTCTGATCGGCACCACCGGCAGGCTGATCGATTACGCTAAACAGAACCACGTGAATCTGGGCGCGATCCAGGTCGTGGTGCTGGATGAAGCCGACCGGATGTTCGATCTGGGCTTTATCAAAGATATCCGCTGGCTGTTCCGTCGGATGCCTGCGGCGAACCAGCGTCTGAATATGCTCTTCTCCGCTACCCTTTCCTTCCGCGTGCGCGAGCTGGCGTTCGAAAACATGAACAATGCCGAATATGTGGAAGTCGAGCCGGAGCAAAAAACCGGGCATCGCATTAAAGAAGAACTTTTTTATCCTTCTAATGAAGAAAAAATGCGTCTTCTGCAAACCCTGCTGGAAGAAGAGTGGCCGGATCGCGCCATTATCTTTGCCAACACCAAACACCGCTGTGAAGATATCTGGGGCCATCTGGCCGCGGACGGCCATCGCGTTGGCCTGCTGACCGGCGACGTGGCGCAGAAAAAACGCCTGCGTATCCTGGACGACTTTACCAAAGGCGACGTGGATATCCTGGTGGCCACTGACGTGGCGGCGCGCGGCCTGCATATTCCTGCGGTGACGCACGTCTTTAACTACGATTTGCCTGACGATCGCGAAGACTACGTGCATCGCATCGGCCGTACCGGCCGCGCGGGCGCCAACGGGCACTCAATCAGCCTGGCCTGTGAAGAATATGCGCTGAACCTGCCGGCGATTGAAGAATATATCGGCCACAGCATCACCGTAAGCCGCTACAACAGCGATGCGCTGATGACCGATCTGCCGCCGCCGAAGCGCCTGACACGCAGCCGTTCCGGTACCGGCCCGCGTCGCAGTAGCGGCCCGCGCCGCAGCGGCCCGCCGCGCAATAATAACCGCAAACGTTCAGGTTAACGCCATGCCCAGCGCCTCATCGCTTTATGCTGCAATAGATTTAGGATCTAACAGCTTTCATATGCTGGTGGTGCGCGAGGTGGCGGGCAGTATCCAGACCGTTGCGCGTATCAAACGCAAAGTCCGCCTGGCGGCCGGTCTGGACAGCGACAGCCGCCTCTCTGACGAGGCAATGGCGCGCGGCTGGCAGTGCCTGGCGCTGTTTTCGGAACAGCTACAGGATATTCCCACGGACCAAATCCGCGTGGTCGCTACGGCGACGCTGCGGCTGGCCGCCAACGCAGAGGCTTTTCTTTCCAGGGCGCAGAACATTCTGGGCTGCGCCATCAATGTGATCAGCGGCGAGGAAGAAGCCTGTCTGATCTATCAGGGCGTGGCGCACACCACCGGCGGCTCCGATAAGCGGCTGGTGGTCGATATTGGCGGCGGCAGCACCGAGCTGGTTACCGGCAGCGGTGCACAGCCCGGCGCTCTGTTCAGCCTGTCGATGGGCTGCGTCACCTGGCTGGAGCGTTATTTCGGCGACCGCCACCTCGGTAAAGATAATTTTGCCGCGGCGGAACAGGCAGCAAGCGACATGATCCGACCGGTTGTCTCAAAACTGCGCGAGCAGGGCTGGGAAATTTGCGTCGGCGCCTCCGGCACCGTGCAGGCGCTACAGGAAATCATGATGGCGCAGGGCATGGACGAACGCATTACGCTTGCCAAGCTCCAGCAGCTGAAACAGCGCGCCATTCAGTGCGGCAAGCTGGAAGAGCTGGAAATCGAAGGACTGACGCTGGAGCGCGCGCTGGTTTTCCCCAGCGGCCTCTCTATTCTGATCGCCATCTTTACCGAGCTGAACATCAGCAGCATGACGCTGGCCGGTGGCGCGCTGCGTGAAGGGCTGGTATACGGAATGCTCGGGCTGCCGGTCGATCGGGATATCCGTAGCCGTACCCTGCATAACATTCAGCGTCGTTTCGTGATTGATGCCGAACAGGCGGAACGCGTGCGCGCCCTGGCGGAGAGCTTTGGCCGTCAGGTCAGCCACAGCTGGAAGCTGGATGAACGCTGTCGGGAGCTGCTCAACAGCGCCTGCCTGATCCATGAAATCGGCCTCAGCGTCGATTTTAAACAGGCGCCGCAGCACGCTGCCTATCTGGTTCGCCATCTCGATCTGCCGGGCTTTACTCCGGCGCAGAAAAAGCTGCTGGCCACGCTGCTGCAAAACCAGGTCAACGGAATCGACCTGGCGCTGCTCAGCCAGCAAAACGCCGTACCGCCGCGCATGGCGGAAAGAATGTGCCGGCTGCTGCGGCTGGCGATTATTTTCGCCAGCCGTCGCCGTGACGATACGCTGCCTGCCGTGCGGCTCCATGCCGATGACGACGCGCTACAGCTGACGTTGCCGAACGGCTGGCTGGAAGCGCATCCGCTGCGGGCAGAACTGCTGGAGCAGGAAAGCCGCTGGCAGAGCTATGTGCACTGGCCGCTGACCGTCAGTTAAAGAATAAGGGGACAGCTTGCGTCCCCTTGCTTCACCCGCCAAAAGCCTATCCGGTGTTTTTTGCCTTATCCAGCATCGCCCGCAGTCCCGCTACGCGGCTTTGCCCGGTCTGCATCCGCTGTTCCGGGCTGACCACCTTGCGTTCCGTTTCCCAGTTGAGATCGTCCTGCGGCAGCTCCAGCAGAAAGCGGCTTGGCTCCGGACGGATCACTTCGCCATACTGACGGCGCTCGCGACACAGCGTAAAGGTCAGCTCTTTTTGCGCACGCGTGATGCCGACGTAGGCCAGCCGACGCTCCTCTTCCACATTGTTTTCATCAATGCTGCTCTGATGGGGCAACAGCCCTTCCTCCATGCCGACCAGATAAACATAGGGAAACTCCAGCCCTTTGGAAGCGTGCAGCGTCATCAGCTGTACCTGGTCCGCCTCTTCTTCGCTTTCGCCGCGCTCCATCATGTCGCGTAACGTAAAGCGGGTCACCACCTGCGTCAGCGTCATCGGCTCGTCGATATCGCTGCCTTCCAGCATTTCGGTCATCCACTGGAACAGCGTATTGACGTTTTTCATGCGCATTTCGGCGGCTTTTGGACTGGCGGAGGTTTCAAACAGCCAGCTTTCATAATCAATGCCGCGGATCAAATCCCGCACGGCGGCCACCGGCTCCCGCTCCGCCAGCTGCGCGACTTCCTGCAGCCAGAAAGTGAAGCGCTGTAGCGATTCCAGCCCGCGCCCGGCCAGCGTCTGGCCCAGCCCCATATCAAAACTGGCGGTGAACAGGCTTTTATTACGCTGCATCGCCCATTCGCCCAGCTTGCGCAGCGTGGTGGGGCCAATTTCACGCCGTGGCGTATTAACGATGCGCATAAAGGCGCTGTCGTCGTCAGGATTGGTCAACACGCGCAGATAGGCGAGCAGATCTTTGATTTCCGGCCGCGAAAAGAACGAGGTGCCGCCGGAGATGCGATAAGGAATGCGGTTCTGCATCAGCATTTTTTCAAAGACGCGCGACTGATGATTGCCGCGATAGAGAATGGCGTAATCTTTGTACTGCGTCCTGTTGATAAAATGGTGCGCTATCAGCTCGCCCGTCACGCGCTCGGCCTCGTGATCCTCGTGATTGGCCGTCACCACTTTCAGCTCCGCGCCATAGCCCAGCTCTGAGAACAGGCGTTTTTCAAACACGTGCGGGTTATTGGCGATCAAAATATTGGCCGCTTTCAGGATACGTTCGGAAGAACGGTAGTTCTGCTCCAGCTTGATAACCTGTAACGCCGGAAAATCCTCTTTCAGCAGCACCAGGTTCTGCGGTCTTGCGCCTCGCCAGGAGTAGATTGACTGATCGTCGTCGCCTACCACCGTGAAACGCGCGCGCGCACCGACCAACAGCTTCACCAGCTCGTACTGGCTGGTGTTGGTATCCTGATACTCATCCACCAGCAGGTAGCGGATACGCTGCTGCCAGCGCTCGCGCACTTCCAGATTGCGCTGGAACAACAGCGTCGGCAGCAGGATCAGGTCATCAAAATCCAGCACGTTGCAGGCTTTCAGATGCCGATCGTAAAGGCTGTAACAGTGAGCGAAAATTTTGTCGCGCTCGGATTGCGCCGCCGCCGCCGCGCGCGCAGGATCCAGCAGATCGTTTTTCCAGTTCGAGATCGTAGAGATCAGCTGTTGCAGCAGATTTTTATCGTTTTCCAGCCACTCTTCGGTCAGCTCTTTCAGCAGCGCCAGCTGATCCTGATCGTCAAACAGCGAGAAGTTGGACTTCATGCCCAATGCGGCGTATTCGCGTTTGATAATTTCCAGACCCAGCGTATGGAAAGTGGAAATCATCAGGCCACGCGCCTCTTTGCGGCCCAGCGTTTGCGCCACGCGTTCTTTCATCTCGCGCGAGGCTTTATTGGTAAAGGTCACCGCCGCAATATGGCGAGCCTGATAGCCGCATTCGCGGATCAGATGGGCAATTTTGTTGGTGATCACGCGCGTTTTGCCCGAGCCGGCGCCGGCCAGCACCAGACAGGGCCCGGTGACGAATTCGACGGCGTGTTGCTGACCAGGATTAAGACGCATAGGGGTTTACTCGATGAAATGACAGAGGGAAAGAAATCACAGCGTGGTAGTATAGCCAGCAGCATCCATACGACTCAAGGTACGATCATGGCAAAAACCGCAGCAGCACTCCATATCCTTGTAAAGGAAGAGAAACTGGCTCAGGACCTTCTGGCACAGCTGGAACAGGGCGCAGATTTTGAAAAACTGGCGAAAAAGCACTCTATCTGCCCGTCTGGCAAAAAAGGCGGCCACTTAGGCGAGTTCAAACAGGGCGCGATGGTGCCGGCTTTCGATAAAGTGGTGTTCTCCTGCCCGCTTATCACGCCTTACGGCCCGCTGCACACGCAGTTCGGCTATCACATCATCAAGGTGCTGTACCGCAACTAAGCGGCCCTGCCTGTGCAACAGCTTCCGCTGGCCGTCGTGCTTGCGGAAGCTGTTTTTGCTTCCTCTTCCTTCCGCGTTCCCCTTCTTTCCCGCGCTTGCTTACCCTCGTGGCACTAATAGCGGCCAGCTCACGATAAACCAGGCCGGACTCACAGACTCCGTTGCGCCAGTCATGGCAGGATAAGCCGGATAATTAACTCATGGAGAGAGATATGCATTCGTTATTGCAGGCTTTAAAGACAAGGGAAGCTGTCTGGACGCAGTTTCGCCGCGATTTGCACCAGCATCCGGAAACGGGATTTGAAGAGCAGCGTACCAGCGAGCGAGTGGCGGCAAAGCTGCGGGAGTTTGGCTACAGCGTGCATCAGGGGATGGCGAAAACCGGCGTGGTTGCCACGTTAAAAGCAGGCAGCGGCACAAAAACGCTGGGGCTGCGCGCCGATATGGATGCTCTGCCGATGCAGGAAATCAGCGGCAAAAGCTGGTGCAGCAAAACCGCCGGAAAGTTTCACGGCTGCGGCCATGACGGCCATACCGCTATTCTGCTCTGCGCGGCGGAATATCTGGCCCGTCACCGAAACTTTAACGGTACGCTCCGGCTGATTTTTCAGCCTGCGGAGGAGTTGTCCGCCGGGGGAAAAGCGATGCTTCGCGACGGCCTGCTGGAAAAATCCCCCTGCGATGCGCTGTTTGGCCTGCATAATATGCCTGGTCTGCCCTGCGGATCCTTCTACTTTAAAAAACATGCCGTGATGGCTTCTTCCGACAGGCTGAATATTATCGTTTCTGGCGCAGGCGCCCATGCCGCTATGCCGGAAAAAGGCGTGGATGCCACTCTGGTCGCCTGCCATATCGCTATAGCCCTCCAGACAATAGTTTCCCGGAACGTGTCGCCTTTCGCCCAGGCGGTGGTCACTATCGGCAGTATCCAGTCCGGCGAAGCGTTCAATATCATCAATGAAAAGGCGGTGCTGAAGCTGAGCGTCAGAGCGCTCGATCCTCAGGTGCGCCAGCTATTGCTGCAACGTATTCAGGATATTGCCCGTTTGCAGGCGGAAAGTTTTAACGCCAGCGCGGAGGTGGTGCACGTCAGCGGCAGCCCGGTATTGATTAACAGCGAACAGGAAACCGATTTTGCTATCGGCGTGGCGCGTGAGCTGGTCGACGAGTCGCTGATTTGTACCGATATGCCGCCGCTAATGGGCAGCGAAGATTTTGCTTTTCTGCTGGAGGCCCATCCCCACGGCGCTTACCTGATGGTGGGCGCTGGCGATGGCCCGATGGTGCATAACCCCGGCTACGATTTTAATGACGACATTATCGTGACTGCCGCCGCGTTCTGGTGTTTGCTGACGCAGCGCTATCTGCAATAACGGCAGCAGCCACCGGCGGGAGGATAAGATAAGGCGGTAAAAACGCCAAAGGCGCGGCAAATTACCACGCCTTTGGTTATCAGCAGCGCGGTTAGCCCGCTACCGCGATACGTTTCATATCGGTCATATAGCCACGCAGCTTGCGGCCAACGGATTCGATAGGATGGTTGCGGATAGCTTCGTTAACGTCACGCAGCTGCGCGTTATCCACCGTAGTCGTGGTTGCCGTCGCCTTGCCCAGATCGCCCGTTTGTAACGTGCTCATAAACTCTTTCAGCAGCGGAACAGCCGCGTAAGAGAACAGATAGTTACCGTATTCGGCAGTGTCGGAGATCACCACGTTCATCTCGTACAGACGCTTACGAGCGATAGTGTTGGCGATCAGCGGCAGCTCGTGCAGCGATTCGTAGTAGGCAGACTCTTCGATAATGCCGGAAGCGACCATGGTTTCAAACGCCAGCTCAACGCCCGCTTTCACCATCGCAATCATCACCACGCCTTCGTCAAAATAATCCTGCTCGGCGATTTTACCTTCAAACTGCGGCGCGGTTTCAAAAGCGGTTTTACCGGTCTCTTCACGCCAGCCCAGCAGTTTTTTGTCGTCGTTGGCCCAGTCGGCCATCATGCCGGAAGAGAATTCGCCGGAGATGATGTCGTCCATATGCTTCTGGAACAGCGGGGCCATAATGGTTTTCAGCTGTTCAGACAGCTCGAAAGCGCGCAGCTTAGCCGGGTTAGAGAGGCGATCCATCATCAGCGTGATGCCGCCCTGCTTCAGCGCTTCGGTCACGGTTTCCCAGCCGAACTGGATTAATTTTTCCGCGTAGGCCGGATCGGTGCCTTCCGCCACCAGCTTGTCGAAGCACAGCAGCGAACCAGCCTGTAACATGCCGCACAGGATGGTCTGCTCGCCCATCAGGTCGGACTTCACTTCCGCCACGAAGGACGATTCCAGCACGCCCGCGCGATGGCCGCCGGTTGCGGCTGCCCAGGCTTTGGCAATCGCCATGCCTTCGCCTTTTGGATCGTTTTCCGGGTGAACGGCGATGAGCGTAGGCACGCCGAAGCCACGCTTATACTCTTCACGCACTTCCGTACCCGGACATTTTGGCGCAACCATCACGACGGTAATGTCTTTACGGATCTGCTCGCCGACTTCTACGATATTAAAACCGTGCGAGTAGCCCAGCGCCGCGCCGTCTTTCATCAGCGGCTGTACGGCACGCACTACCGAGGTATGCTGTTTGTCCGGCGTCAGGTTTACCACCAGATCCGCCTGTGGGATCAGCTCTTCATAGGTGCCGACTTTAAAACCGTTTTCCGTCGCTTTACGCCAGGAAGCGCGTTTCTCCGCGATGGCTTCCGCGCGCAGCGCATAGGCGATATCCAGCCCGGAATCACGCATATTCAGGCCCTGGTTCAGACCCTGAGCACCACAGCCAACAATCACGACCTTTTTGCCTTTCAGGTAGCTTGCTTCGTCCGCAAATTCATCGCGCGCCATAAAGCGGCATTTACCTAATTGCGCCAGCTGATTGCGCAGGTTCAACGTGTTGAAATAGTTAGCCATGGGAACTCCTGAGGTTGTGTTCGTCTTTTATTTTATCGGTGATGTCGTATCACCCTCTTAATCCCCATCATATGACAGGAAATGTATTGCTTAAATTGATATATTAACAACGTCATATTGCAAATACTGCAACGCTAAAATGAGGCCGCAAGCGCATGGATTTACGCGATCTGAAACTCTTCCTGCATCTGGCCGAAAGCCGTCATTTTGGCCGCAGCGCGCGGGCGATGCACGTCAGCCCTTCTACGCTTTCCCGCCAGATCCAGCGGCTGGAGGAAGACCTGGGCCAGACGCTGTTTCTGCGCGACAACCGCACCGTTACGCTGACCGACGCCGGAGAACAGCTGCGCCAGTTTGCCCAGCAAACGCTGTTGCAATATCAGCAGCTGCGTCACGCCATCGGCCAGCACGGCCCGTCGCTGAGCGGCGAGCTGCGTCTGTTTTGCTCGGTAACGGCGGCCTATAGCCATCTGCCGCCGATCCTCGATCGCTTTCGCGCCGAACATCCGCTGGTGGAGATCAAACTGACCACCGGCGATCCTGCCGACGCGGTGGATAAGGTGCAGAGCGCCGAAGCCGATATCGCCATCGCCGGACGGCCGGAAACGCTGCCCGCCAGCATTGGCTTTACGGCCTTAGGCCCGATCCCGCTGGTGCTGATCGCGCCCGCGCTGCCTTGTCCGGTTCGTAGCCAGGCCAGCCAGCCGGAACCGGACTGGCCGCAGATCCCGTTTATCCTGCCCGACCAGGGGCCAACCCGACAGCGTATCGATCTCTGGTTCCGTCGCCGCCGCATCGCCAGTCCGTTGATTTACGCCACCGTGGCGGGGCATGAGGCTATCGTCTCGATGGTGGCGCTGGGCTGCGGCGTGGCGCTGATCCCGGACGTGGTGCTGGAGAACAGCCCGGAGCCAATCCGTAACCGTATTCTGGAACTGGAAAATATTGATATTGTCGCGCCGCTGGAGCTGGGCGTCTGCGTACAGAAAAAGCGGCTCAACGAGCCGCTGATTGATGCGTTCTGGAGCCTGCTTTAGCCCGCCAGGAAGAAGCTGAAGGCCGGGTTATGGGTTTCGTCATGACAATCATAGCCCAGAGCCGCCAGATGTTCTTCAAACTGCGGTTCGTTCTCGCCCAGCTCGAATCCCGCCAGCACGCGTCCATAGTCCGTACCGTGGCTGCGATAGTGAAACAGCGAAATATTCCAGTGGGTGCCCAGCGTCTGCAAAAAGCGCAGCAGCGCGCCGGGCGCTTCCGGGAACTCAAAGCTGTAAAGCCGTTCTTTAAGCGGCTTTGACGGGCGACCGCCGACCATATAGCGCACGTGCAGCTTCGCCATTTCATCGTCGGAGAGATCCACCACCTTATAACCGCCTTCGTTCAGCAGCTG
Organism: Erwinia wuhanensis; assembly: GCF_030484085.1. Classification (NCBI taxonomy): domain Bacteria; kingdom Pseudomonadati; phylum Pseudomonadota; class Gammaproteobacteria; order Enterobacterales; family Erwiniaceae; genus Erwinia; species Erwinia wuhanensis. Next base: position 10,050 of record NZ_JAUJUH010000011.1, on the reverse strand, counting down.
CAGGATTTCATGTCGCTCTTCCAGACCGCGCGTCAGCCGCACGCCGACAAAAATGCAGGCGTTGTCCGGGTCCGCGAAGCGGTAGTTAAACTCGGTAACGGCGCGTCCGCCCAGCAGCTGGCAGAACTTCAAAAAACTGCCCTTTTGCTCGGGGATCGTAACCGCCAGCAGCGCCTCACGCTGTTCCCCCAGCTCGCAGCGTTCGGAAACGTAGCGCAGGCCGTGAAAATTAACGTTGGCGCCGGAAAGAACATGCGCCAGCCGCTCGCCTTTGATCTGATGCTGCTGGATATATTTTTTCATGCCCGCCAGCGCCAGCGCGCCGGAAGGCTCCGCGACGGCACGCACGTCTTCAAACAGATCCTTCATCGCCGCGCAGATAGCATCGCTGTCCACGGTGATAATGTCGTCAAGATACTCCTGACACAGCCGGAAGGTTTCGCTGCCGATCCGCTTCACCGCCACGCCTTCGGCAAACAGCCCGACGCGCGGCAGATCGACCGGCTCGCCCGCTTCCAGCGCCGCTTTCAGACAGGCGGAGTCTTCCGCTTCCACCGCAATGACCTTGATCTGCGGCATCAGCTGTTTGATCAGCACCGCCACCCCAGCCGCCAGGCCGCCGCCGCCAACGGGCACAAAAATACGGTCGAGATGCGCATCCTGTTGCAGCAGCTCCATCGCCAGCGTGCCCTGTCCGGCAATCACCATCGGATGGTCGAACGGCGGCACAAAGGTGTAGCCCTTTTGTGCCGCCAGCTCCAGCGCCTTCGCTTTCGCTTCGTCAAAATTCGCGCCAAACAGGTAAGCCTCACCGCCAAACGCCCGCACGGCCTCTACTTTGATATCAGCCGTCGCTACCGGCATGACGATCAGAGATTTAATCCCCAACCGGGTCGCCGACAGCGCTACGCCCTGGGCATGATTGCCCGCCGAAGCGGTCACCACGCCGCTGGCCTTTTGCTCCTCGTTAAGCGAAGCGATCATCGCGTAGGCGCCGCGCACTTTGAAGCTGTGCACCGGCTGACGATCTTCGCGTTTAACCAGTACCGTATTACCAAGACGAGAGGAGATTTTCTCCATCTTTTGTAGGGGCGTGACCTGCGCAACTTCGTAAACCGGCGCACGGAGTACCGCTCGCAGATACTCCGCGCCGCAAGGCTCGGCGGATAACGGTTGAGACTCAGCCATGTTTTAGCCTCCCAGCTTGCTTTTGTCGCGTACTGCGCCTTTGTCCGCACTGGTCGCCAGTAAAGCGTAGGCGCGCAGAGCAAAGGAAACCTGACGTTCGCGGTTATGAGGCGTATAGGCCGCGTCGCCGCGCGCCTCTTCCTCTTCACGACGCGCGTGCAGTTCGTTGTCCGGCACATCCAGTTTGATGCCGCGATTCGGAATATCGATATCAATCATGTCGCCGTCTTTCACCAGCGCGATGGTGCCGCCGCTGGCTGCTTCCGGCGAAGCGTGACCGATAGAAAGCCCTGAGGTGCCGCCAGAGAAACGGCCATCGGTGATCAGCGCGCAGCTTTTGCCCAGCCCCATCGATTTCAGGTAGGTGGTCGGATAAAGCATTTCCTGCATTCCCGGCCCGCCTTTCGGCCCTTCGTAGCGGATCACCACCACGTCGCCCGCCACGACTTTGCCGCCGAGGATGGCCGCTACCGCATCGTCCTGACTTTCGTAGACTTTGGCCGGGCCGCGGAAGGTGTGGCTCTCTTTTTCTACGCCAGCGGTTTTCACGATACAGCCATCTTCTGCCAGATTGCCATACAGCACGGCAAGGCCGCCGTCCTGGCTGAAGGCATGTTCACGGGAGCGGATGCAGCCTTCCTGACGGTCATCGTCCAGCGTTTCCCAGCGCGTATCCTGTGAGAACGCCTGGGTGGTGCGGATCCCGGCCGGGCCGGCGCGGAACATTTTTTTCACCGCCTCGTCTTTGGTCAGCATGATGTCGTACTGTTGCAGCGTTTCCTGCAGGCTCAGGCCCAGCACGTTGCGCACGCTGTTATCCATCAGACCCGCCCGATCCAGCTCGCCCAGAATGCCGATGACGCCACCAGCGCGGTGTACGTCTTCCATATGGTATTTCGGGGTGCTTGGCGCAACCTTACAGAGATGCGGCACCTTGCGGGAAAGCCGATCGATATCGGAGATATTAAAATCGATTTCGCCTTCCTGCGCGGCGGCCAGCAGATGCAGAACGGTATTGGTCGAGCCGCCCATCGCGATATCCAGCGTCATCGCGTTTTCAAAGGCGGCCTTACTGGCGATATTACGCGGCAGCACGCTTTCGTCATCCTGCTCGTAGTAGCGTTTCGCCAGGCCAACGATGCGTTCGCCTGCCTTCAGGAACAGCGCCTTACGATCGGCATGGGTTGCCAGCAGCGAGCCGTTGCCCGGCTGCGACAGGCCCAGCGCCTCCGTCAGGCAGTTCATTGAGTTAGCGGTGAACATGCCGGAGCAGGAACCGCAGGTCGGACAGGCTGACCGTTCGATTTTGTCGCTGTCTTCGTCGCTGACGTTCGGGTTGGCGCCCTGGATCATCGCATCGACCAGATCCAGCTTGATGATCTTATCGGAAAGTTTGGTTTTCCCGGCTTCCATCGGGCCGCCGGAAACAAAGATCACCGGAATATTCAGGCGCAGGGAAGCCATCAGCATTCCCGGCGTGATTTTGTCGCAGTTAGAGATACAGACCATGGCGTCCGCGCAGTGGGCGTTGACCATGTATTCGACCGAGTCGGCGATCAGCTCGCGCGAAGGCAGAGAGTAAAGCATACCGCCGTGCCCCATCGCGATGCCATCATCGACAGCGATAGTGTTGAATTCTTTGGCGACGCCGCCGGAAGCTTCAATCTGTTCGGCAACCAGTTTGCCCAGGTCGCGTAAATGTACGTGCCCCGGTACGAACTGCGTAAAGGAGTTGACCACGGCAATGATAGGCTTGCCAAAATCGTCGTCGGTCATACCCGTGGCGCGCCACAGCGCGCGGGCACCGGCCATATTACGGCCATGAGTGGTGGTGGCGGAACGGTACTTAGGCATGCTCATACTCCAGAATCAGATGATACACGGGCGTCAAACGACGCCCGTAAAATGTCATTGTTGTGGGTTGACCGGATCCAGCCAGCCCCACTTGTCTTCGGTTTCGCCGGTAAACAGCCCAAAGAAAGCGGACTGGATGCGGGTCGTGATCGGGCCGCGTTTGCCTTCGCCAACCTGAATGCCGTCCACGCTGCGTACCGGGGTGATTTCCGCCGCCGTACCGGACATAAAGATTTCGTCGGCCAGATAGAGCGATTCGCGGGAAAGCACCTGCTCGCGTACCTCAATGCCCATCTCTTTCGCCAGTTTGATGATGGCGTCGCGCGTAATGCCCGGCAGCGCGGAGGAGGTAAACGGCGGCGTAAACAGGATGCCGTCTTTCACTTCAAACAGGTTCTCGCCGGCGCCTTCAGAGATATAGCCCTGGGTATCCAGCGCGATGCCTTCCTGATAGCCGTGACGGCGCGCTTCACTGCCCACCAGCAGAGAGGAAAGGTAGTTGCCGCCCGCTTTCGCTGCGGTTGGCAGCGTGTTTGGCGCCACGCGGTTCCAGGAGGAAACCATCGCATCAATACCCTGCTCCAGCGCTTCCGGGCCCAGGTAAGCGCCCCACGGGAAGGCGGCAATGATCACATCGGTGCTGTAGCCGTCCGGCGGGTTCACGCCCAGGCCCACGTCGCCGACGAAAACCAGCGGGCGAATATAAGCGCTGGTCAGCTTGTTGACGCGCAGCACTTCGCGGCAGGCTTCCATGAGCTCATCAACGCTCTGGCTGACCGGAAAGCGATAGATCTTTGCAGAGTCGTGCAGACGCTGCATATGTTCACGATGGCGGAAGACTACCGGGCCTTTGTGCGAGTCATAGCAGCGGACGCCTTCAAATACGGAGGTGCCGTAGTGCAGCGCGTGGGACATGACGCTAACTTTCGCCTCTTCCCACTTCACCATCTCGCCATTGAACCAGATAAAGTCAGCTTTCTTCGTCATTCTTCTTTCCTTTTCGCGCTCAGGCGCGGATTTGTTGTGTTGTCTGGTGTTGGATGTGAACGGTGGCAACATCCATCAACTTGCTTAACTGTGTTGACAGTAAATCGACCGGGCGCTGGCTGGCAACGGTCATGGCAATATTTATGCTGTCGCTATTTTCGCCGGAAGACATATTCATTGCGCAAACCTGAAAGCCGCGATGGCGAACAACGCGCAGGATGCGTTCCAGGATTTCAGGGCGCAGGCGCGCCTCTATGGATAACTGATGCTGCATCATGAGGTTTTCTCCATCATATTTTCGTTGCTGGCACCCGGCGGCACCAGCGGCCAGACGTTTTCAAGTTCATCAATGGCGACATGCAGCATGTAAGGCCCTTCGCTGTTCAGCAAAGCGTCTACCGCGGCAGCCACCTGGTCTTTACGGGTAATGCGCTGGCCGGGAATGTCGAAAGCGCGGGCCAGCATCAGGAAATCGGGGTTGTCGGAGAGATTGGTTTCGCTGTAGCGCTCCGAGAAAAACAGCTGCTGCCACTGGCGCACCATGCCCAGACGCTGGTTATCCAGCAAAACGATTTTTACCGGCAGCTGCTTGCGCTTGATGGTGCCCAGCTCCTGTACATTCATCATAAAAGAGCCGTCGCCCGACACGCAGATCACGGTATCTTCCGGTCGGGCGACCTGCGCGCCCACGGCGGCCGGCAGTCCGAAGCCCATCGTGCCGAGACCGCTGGAAGTAATAAAATCTTCCGGCTGGTTAAAGCTCATATGCTGCGCTGTCCACATCTGGTGCTGGCCGACATCGGTGGTAACAATCGCGCTTGCCGGTTTACGATCGGAGAGCTGTTTCAGAAACAGCGGCGCATAGATAGCCTGGCCCGGATGATCGTAACGCCAGCCGTGATCGGCCTTCAGCGCCTGCACGTGCTCGCGCCATGCGCTGATTTCCGTCGGATGATATAAGTCCGGCAGCAGCTTATTGAGGTCGCCTCGCAATCCCACATGCGCCTGGCGCAATTTGTTCAGCTCGGCGGGATCGATATCCATATGGATAACGCTGGCATGAGGAGCAAACGTATCCAGCTTGCCGGTTACGCGATCGTCAAAACGGGCGCCGACGGCAATCAGCAGGTCACATTGCTGGACGGCAAAGTTGGCGGCCTTGGTGCCGTGCATACCCAACATCCCCAGATAACAGGCATCCTGAGGATCCGGCGCGCCCAGACCTTTCAGCGTGGCGACGGTAGGAATGCCCGTTTCGTGAGCGAACGCACGCAGGGCCTCTACGGCACCGGCCATGCCAACACCGCCGCCCACGTACAAAACCGGTTTCTTAGCCTGAGCCAGCATGGCGCGCGCCTGCGCCAACGCCTGATGAGGATGCGCCGCTTCGTCTTCAACCGCCGCCAGATGGGCTGTCAGCTCGCCGCTGGCTAACTGGATATCTTTAGGGATATCGATCAGCACAGGGCCGGGGCGACCGGAGCGGGCGATGGCGAAAGCTTCGGCCATGATTTCCGGCAGCTCTTCCAGCGAGCCGACCAGGAAGCTGTGTTTGGTACAGGCCAACGACAGGCCGAGCACGTCAATTTCCTGAAAAGCGTCGGTGCCGATCAGGCCGCCGGCAACCTGGCCGGTAATCGCCACCACCGGCACGGAATCCATCATTGCATCAGCCAGCCCGGTGATAAGGTTGGTCGCGCCGGGGCCGGACGTGGCGATGCAAACGCCGACTTTTCCGGTAGAACGGGCATAACCGATGGCGGCCATGGCAGCACCCTGCTCATGTCGGCACAGTAGATGTTCGACGCCGCCATCATAGAGCGCATCATAGACGGGCATAATCGCACCACCCGGATAGCCGAAAACAGTCTCGACTCCCTGCCCACGCAACGCCTGAACCACCCACTGAGCACCATTCATAGTTATTTCCCCGCCTCTCGCTGGGAACAACAGCATTTTATTCTACTGTTCATCTTCTGTTCCTCTGTCATTGATAGCCTGTCAGCCCTGCCAAAAAAAAACCCCCGGACCTTTCGGTGCGGGGGTTCTTCTGAATTCAGGCTTGATTTTTAAGCCTTTCTTCCTCCGAGCGTAGCCCCGCACGGCGTGATAATAATCACGACGACGTTGATAATGACAAGGCTTAGGACTCGTAGAAGGGCTTTCATTTAGATTCGATAAATTCACTTGTTCGAAGTAATGCCTACAGAGTTATCACAGTTAGCGCGATGCATTCAACTTTTTTCATCACTTTATTTTATGATGGCCGCCGCGATTAATAAAAAACCAACCGTTAATCAAGGAATAAGCTAAATCCTGAAAATTATTCATTACGTACCAGACGCAATGGCTTTGCCCTGTTTTTATGGGTCGCGTCGAATTTTTATAAAGGCTCCGGGAAGCGATATTTTTTGCGAGCCGCTTCGATAAGCGGAATATCGGCTCTCGTCACCCGTCAGGAAGCAGGACAGAATACGACCATAAGGAGTTTTTATGTCGCTATCTGTTACCTATACGCGTGCGGCTATCGGCGTGGAAGCGCCTCTGGTAACCGTTGAAGTGCATTTAAGTAATGGCCTGCCTGCTCTGACGCTGGTCGGCCTGCCGGAAACCACGGTTAAGGAAGCGCGTGAACGTGTCCGGAGCGCGCTGATAAACTGCGGCTTCACCTTTCCCGCGCGACGCATTACCGTGAATCTTGCGCCAGCCGATCTGCCCAAAGAAGGCGGCCGATACGATCTCCCTATCGCCATAGCGATTTTGGCGGCCTCAGAGCAAATTTGCGGAGAAAAACTGGGGCAGTATGAGTTACTGGGAGAATTAGCATTGACGGGTGCTCTGCGAGGCGTACAGGCTGCTATTCCTGCTGCCATGGCGGCGGCAGAGGCGAAGCGGACGCTGATCCTCTCCACGGACAACGGTCATGAGGCCAGCCTTGTAAAACATGCGCATAGCCGTCTTGCGAATAGCCTGCTTGACGTATGCGCTTATTTAAATGGACAGGCGGATCTCCAGCAGGCCAGGTATGCTCCCACCGACATCATTATGCCCGCCGAGGATTTAAGCGAGGTCATCGGCCAGCAGCAGGCTAAAAGAGCGCTGGAGATCGCCGCTGCCGGTGGTCATAACCTGCTGCTGATTGGCCCGCCCGGCACGGGCAAGACGATGCTGGCGACCCGTCTTGCAGGTTTGCTGCCGCCGCTGAGCGATCGGGAAGCGCTGGAGAGCGCCGCTATCGCCAGCGTGGCGGGTTCGTCGCTGGCTGACCACCCATGGCGTCAGCGACCTTTCCGGGCGCCGCATCATACCTCTTCGCGCTATGCGCTGGTTGGCGGCGGCACCTTGCCTAAACCCGGTGAGATCTCCCTGGCGCATAACGGCGTACTGTTTCTTGATGAACTGCCGGAGTTTGAACGCAGGACGCTGGATGCCCTGCGAGAGCCTGTCGAGTCGGGAAGTATTTCCCTGTCGCGCGCTAAAGCAAAGGTCATCTATCCGGCACGATTTCAGCTGGTGGCTGCCATGAATCCCAGCCCTACCGGTCAGCATGGCGTAAAGCACAACCGCAGCACCCCTCAACAGACGCTGCGCTATCTCAGCCGTCTTTCCGGTCCGTTCCTCGATCGTTTCGACCTCTCGCTGGAAGTCCCCCTCCTGCCGCCCGGCACATTAAGCCAGGCTTCCGTCAGCGAATCCAGCGCAACGGTGCGTCAGCGGGTTCTCGCCGCCAGAAACGTTCAGCTAACGCGGGCCAGAGCGATTAACGGGAAGTTAACGCCAGGCGATATACGGCGATTTTGTGAAATAAGCAAAGAGGATGCGAGCTGGCTGGAAGAGGTGCTTAATCAGCTGGGACTTTCCGTTCGCGCCTGGCAGCGCATTTTGAAAGTAGCCCGAACCATTGCTGATTTAGCGGAAAAAGAGAGTATTAAACGGGAGCATTTACTTGAAGCATTAAGCTATCGGGCAATGGACAGATTGCTGGTTCATCTGCTTAACAGTCTGGAATAGGTTTTTATCTTGCAAAAAAGCGTTTATCGCTGACAATAAAGGGGCCGAAGCCCCTTTATCATTAATCATCGCTGTCCGAATAGTCTTCCACGCCTTCCATCTGCGGCTTGCCGCCGGAAAGCGTATGAAAACGCTTTGGACGTTTGATACGCGTCATATACTTTGACCATACCCGTTCTGCTTCGGACTGAGGTTCGCGTACACCACGGCATACCTCAATAAACAGACGCTCTTCTTCCGTTGCGGGTTCACGCTTTGCCAAATCCAGCTCGTTAAAAGCGTAACCATAACGCTCAAGAAGTTGAGCTTCTTTGATAGTGAAATCACCGTGGCGCGAGAAACCGCGTGGGTAATGTTTGTTATCGAAAAAACGATTCGTTGTTGCGAAGCTTTCCGCCATTTTACACGCTCCTAACTCTTTTATGGCCGTGCTATTTATGGCGCGGAGTATTAGATACGCTTGACAGAGTGTAAAACAAAACATTTAAATCATGACGACAAATGATTTTCAGGAGACGGATGTGGATACGGAATTATTAAAGACCTTTCTTGAAGTGAGCAGAACCCGCCACTTTGGACGTGCCGCTGAAGCGCTCTATCTCACGCAATCTGCCGTAAGTTTTCGCATCAGGCAGCTGGAAAATCAGCTGGGCGTTAACCTTTTTACGCGTCACCGTAACAATATCCGTCTGACGTCAGCGGGCGAAAGGCTGCTTCCTTATGCCGAAAGCCTGATGAGCACCTGGATGATGGCCAAAAAAGAGGTCGCGCATACCCAGCAGCATCATGAACTTTCTATCGGTGCCAGCGCTTCTCTTTGGGAAGCTTATCTGACGCCCTGGCTACAAACGCTGTATGAAAATCGGGAAGATTTGCACCTGGAGGCAAGAGTGGCTCAGCGTCATTTGCTGGTTAAACAGCTGCATGAGCGCCAGTTGGATCTGCTAATCACTACGGAAGCGCCTAAAATGGACGAACTGACCAGCCAGCAGATCGGTCATATTTCGCTAACGCTTTATCGATCGCGGCAATCGGAGAAGCGTGAAAAGTATGATTACATCAAGCTGGAATGGGGCGCTGATTTTCATCAGCATGAAAGCTATCTGGCGGGCGCGGACGATGTCCCCGTGCTGACAACAACGTCAGCCCATCTGACACGTCAGCTACTGCATACCACCGGTGCCTGTGCTTTCTTACCGGATATCTGGCACAGCGAGTATCCCGATTTATCCGTTATCCCGGATACGCCCGTCGCCGTACGCCCGCTTTACGCCGTCTGGCTGCAAAACAGCGATCAGCAGTCACACATCAGACAGTTGCTCAAGTTTCCGGTTAATACGCCTTAGTTTAAGTTTCCGGTCATACGCCCTGGTTTAAGTTTCCGGTCATATGCCCTTGTTTCAGGGCCTTCAGGACAGAATGGTCAGCTGCTGGCCATTTCCTGACTTTAATATCAAGAGGTAAGGTCGTTTGATATGCAGGGATAAAGGTTAGAATCCGGTGAGAAACAGTACAGACAAGCAGGACAGGCAGGACAGGCAGAACAGGCAGAACAGGCAGAACAGGCAGAACAGAATAGCCGTTTTTCAGACAAAAAAAATCCTTTGCCGGAGCAAAGGATTATTTTTAAATGGCAGGGGCGGAGAGACTCGAACTCCCAACACCCGGTTTTGGAGACCGGTGCTCTACCAATTGAACTACGCCCCTAAAAGGGTGGCGGAACGGACGGGGCTCGAACCCGCGACCCCCTGCGTGACAGGCAGGTATTCTAACCAACTGAACTACCGCTCCACCGATTCTGTACTGAACTCAGAATGTTGCCTCTGATATCAGGTATTTCGCCTTTTCCGCGTCACGGGAAAAGTCATGACCATAAATGGTCTAATTTGATGCCTGGCAGTTCCCTACTCTCGCATGGGGAGGCCCCACACTACCATCGGCGCTACGGCGTTTCACTTCTGAGTTCGGCATGGGGTCAGGTGGGACCACCGCGCTAAAGCCGCCAGGCAA
>NZ_JAUJUH010000010.1:0-127330 GCF_030484085.1 Erwinia wuhanensis | reverse complement strand
TCAGAAGTGAAACGCCGTAGCGCCGATGGTAGTGTGGGGCCTCCCCATGCGAGAGTAGGGAACTGCCAGGCATCAAATTGCAACAGCCCCGACCTCACGGTCGGGGTTTTTTGCGTTTGTGGGCCGGGAAAAAGCGGCTCCGCAGCGGATAAAGCGCGCAGGGGCCCGGAATCTCCCTTTACGGCCCGGCTGCGGGCCAGTGATGCCCTACTTACTGCTGTTCTTCTAACCAGTTTAAAATAAAGTCTGTAACCATAATTGCATTATTAATATCCAGCAAGGGCACAGGCAAAGAGAAAGCAGAATCTGCGGCAACCGCAATAACGTGTTCATCAAACAGCTCGCTGAAACGCTGTTCGCTCCCTCCACGCCACAGCACTATTTTGGGCACCGGCTCATGTTTAAAACCTTCCACTAAAATAATATCTGTCAGAGAAGTGTTCATTCGGCTGGTGAGAAAGCGAAGATCCGGCTCATTATGCTCAGGCGTTTCGGTAATCAATGCCCAACGCTGCGGATTATAAACCATCACCTGATCGGCTCCTGCCTTACGTAATTCATAGCTATCCTTGCCGGGCGTATCGATATCCATATTATGATGGGTATGCTTGATCAGGCCTGTACGGATCCCTCGCTGTTTTAAAATGGCAATAACCTGCTTTAACAGCGTCGTTTTGCCTGTCCCGCTCCAGGCCGCGATGGCTAAAAGGGGGATCATCCGCGTTCTCCTGCAATAAGAGCTTCATAACGATTAATATTATTAAACGCGTCAGGACAATCGTTAAAATCCACGCTGTGTCCGCCTGCCTGCTGGAGAAAAATCATCACCTTCCGTTCTCCCTTTGTCAGAAAGCTTTTCAGCTGCTCAATTAAACTGACATGCATTAATGCCAGAGTGGGATGATCGCGTCCGTCAGATTTAGCCCAAACCACAGGTGCATCCCGTTTAGCCTGCCACAGGCGAGAAACTAAATCTTCTGGCAGTAAAGGGGTGTCACAAGAGACAAAAACCACCCATTCCGTCTCGATTTTTTCCAGCGCTGCCAGCATACCGGCTAACGGCCCCGGAAAATCCGGCAGCGTATCGGTTATAACCGACAGGCCGGTTTGCTGATAGACAGACAAATTACGGTTGGCGCTGATACACACACGGCTGACCTGAGGTCGTAGGCGACTCAGAACGTGCTGATAGAGCGGTTTTCCCTGATACAGCACCAGCCCTTTATCTTCGCCGCCCATGCGGCTGCCGCGCCCGCCTGCAAGAATGACGCCTGTAATCGAAACGGTATCTGAACCGCAAAAACGCATAAGCTGTAGACCCTCTTTTTTTGTGGGATTAACCCTGCTACCGTAGCGGAACCCGAATCTCACAGGAACCCTATTATGAAATGTCACCGTCTTAACGAGTTAATTTCACTGCTGCAGCCAGCCTGGCAACAGGAACCCGACCTGAATTTAGTGCAATTTTTGCAGAAAATGGCGGATGAGGCAGGATTTACTCAGCCCCTGGCCGACCTGAGCGATGACGTGCTGATTTATCATCTTAAACTACGCAATGCTGACAAAAGCGAAGCTATCCCGGGCCTGCAAAAAGATTATGAAGACGATTTCAAAACGGCGCTGCTTCGCGCGCGCGGCGTTATTAAAGATTAACTGCCGCTGTTCATCCGACGTACGGGCGATTAATGGTATCCTCAATGCATGACGATTATCGATGAGTACGCCGGATGACTGAACCCGCCTTTAACTTTCAAAACCTTAATCCTGATACGATCCTGGATGCGCTCTGGGAAACGGGCATCCGCGTTGAATCGGGGCTTACCGCGCTGAACAGCTACGAAAATCGGGTATATCAGTTTTCCGACGAGGACAAAAAGCGTTACGTGGTGAAATTCTATCGCCCTCAGCGCTGGTCTTCGCTGCAAATCGAAGAAGAACACCGGTTTACTGCCGAGCTGCTGGCTGATGAGGTCCCCGTAGCCGCGCCGCTTGCGCTGCAAGGGCAAACGCTGCATCAACATAACGGCTACTTATTTACCGTTTTCCCCAGCCTGGGAGGACGGCAATACGAAACGGATAACTACGACCATCTGGAATGGGTTGGCCGTTTTCTGGGACGTATTCACCAGACGGGACGTAAAAAAACCTTTGATGCTCGTCCGACCTTTGGTCTGGAAGAGTATATCCACGAACCGCGTCAGGTGCTTGAATCCAGCACGTTGATCCCGGCTAAGCTGAAACAGAATTTATTGGCAAGCGTCGATCTGCTCAGCGCAACTTTACAAAAGTGCTGGCATACTCAGTGGCAGCCGCTTCGTCTGCACGGCGATTGCCATCCCGGCAATATTCTGTGGCGCGATGGCCCGCTGTTTGTGGATCTGGACGACGCTCGTAATGGCCCTGCCGTACAGGATCTATGGATGCTGGTTAACGGCGATCTTCAGGAGCAGCGTATTCAGTGGGATATCCTGCTGGAAGCCTACGGTGAATTCTGCGAGTTCGACACACACGAATTGTCACTGATTGAGCCTTTACGCGCTATGAGGATGGTTTATTATCTGGCGTGGATTGTGCGCCGCTGGGAAGATCCGGCGTTTCCGGCCAGCTTTCCATGGATGACGGACGAAGATTTCTGGCGCAGACAGATCGCTATTTTCAATGAGCAGACCCGGCTGTTGCAGGAGCCACCGCTGCAGCTGATGCCTGCATTCCAGGGCTGATCGCCTTTTCCGGTCAGCCTCTTTTGCTGTTAGGAGAGAGTTTCCAGATGAAAAAGATTTTATTCGCGCTGATTGGTGTTTTTCTGGCGTTCAGCGCTTCTGCTGCCCAGTTTACCGATGGACAGCAGTACGTCACGATACAGAAACCTGTTACCGGCGAGCCTCAGGTTGTGGAGTTTTTCTCTTTCTTCTGCCCGCACTGCTATGAATTCGAACACGTCTGGCACGTTAGCGACGCGGTGAAAAAAGCCGTGCCTGCCGGCACTAAAGTGACTAAATATCACGTTGAATTCCTCGGCGGCGAAATGGGCAAAGTGGTGACTCAGGCATGGGCCGTTGCCATGGCGCTGGGTGTGGAAGATAAAGTCACTGCTCCGCTGTTTGAAGGCATCCAGAAAACCCAGACCATCACCGATCCGGCCAGCCTGAAAGCGGCCTTTGTGAAGGCAGCCGGCATCAAGCCGGAAGAATACGATGCGGCCTGGAACAGCTTTGTGGTGAAATCGCTGGTAGCCCAGCAGGAAAAAGCAGCGGTTGATGTCGATCTGCGCGGCGTGCCGGCGATGTTTGTTAACGGTAAATATATGGTTAACAACGGTGGCCTGGATACCAGCTCGATGGATAATTACACGCAGCAATACGCTAACGTCGTAAAATTCCTGTTAACCCAAAAGTAAGCCATATTTTGACGCAGCGAGGGTTTCAACCTCGCTGTGTCGGTTAAACCGCATCTTCATTTCCTCGTCAGATCAAAATTCTTCCGATCGCTTTTTCTTGCTAAAGATCCACCAGATCGTTTAGCCGCTAATTTATATCCACATTAATGCAAATTACCTTTGGGCAAGGATCCTTAGCGGTTAAATATTTAAGTTGTTGAAAATTAATGATTTAAATAATTGGTATAGCCCGGTACGCCAGCTGTATTAATATGTTATGAAATTTACGCACAAAGTTATCCACAGGAACCGTTTGCGAAACAGGCCGCAAAACAAAGGCGTGGCGCCCGGAGATATTTCATATTTCCGGTATAGCTGTGGCATCCTTACCCTATAGTGAAATTTAACCCGGAATGTGACAAACCTATGGCACAAATTGCAGAAAACCCGCTTATTCTGGTAGATGGCTCGTCCTACCTGTATCGCGCATATCATGCGTTTCCTCCGCTGACCAACAGCGCCGGCGACCCTACCGGCGCTATGTACGGCGTGCTGAATATGCTGCGCAGCCTGCTGCTGCAATATAAACCCAGCCATGTTGCGGTCGTTTTCGATGCCAAGGGCAAAACGTTTCGTGATGAACTTTTTGAGCACTACAAATCCCATCGGCCGCCTATGCCGGACGATCTGCGTGCGCAGATTGAGCCACTGCACAATATGGTCAGGGCGATGGGACTGCCGTTATTAGCGGTATCGGGCGTGGAAGCCGATGACGTTATCGGTACCCTGGCGCTGGAGGCGGGTAAAAAGGGCATACCCGTTTTAATCAGCACCGGCGATAAAGATATGGCGCAGCTGGTCACGCCAAATATCACCCTTATCAACACCATGAATAACGCTATTCTTGGCCCGGACGAGGTGGTGGAGAAATACGGCATTCCACCCTCGCTGATTATCGATTTTCTGGCGCTGATGGGCGACGCTTCGGACAATATTCCGGGCGTGCCGGGCGTAGGCGAGAAAACGGCGCAGGCGCTGTTACAGGGACTTGGCGGTATTAAAGATATCTATGAGAACCTGGATAAAGTCGCCGATCTCTCCTTCCGTGGTGCCAAAACCATGGCGGCTAAGCTGGAGCAAAACAAGGAGGTCGCTCTCCTTTCTTACCAGCTGGCCACCATCAAAACTGATGTGCCGCTCGATGCAGGCTGTGAAGAGCTGATCGTTAGCGAGCCTGCTGTCGAAGAACTGCTGACGCTGTTCCGTCGCTATGAATTCAAACGCTGGATCACCGATCTGGAAGAGGGTAAATGGCTACAGGGGAAAAAGGGCGGCGCTGCTGCACAGAAAACCCTGGCGGAACAGCCGGAAAGCCCGCAGCCTGAAGCGACCAGCATTCTGGCGACGGATGGCTACGTCACTATCCTTGACGAGGAGACCTTTGCCGACTGGTTGCAAAAGTTACAGGCAAGCGAGCTTTTCGCTTTTGACCTGGAAACCGATTCGCTGGATACGTTGAGCGCCAATATCGTCGGCATCGCTTTCGCTGTGGCGCCGGGTGAGGCCGCTTACCTGCCGGTTGCTCACGACTACCTCGACGCACCTTTGCAGCTCGATCGTAAAGAGGTGCTGGCGCGCCTGAAACCGCTGCTGGAAGATAAAAAACTGTTCAAAGTTGGTCAGAACCTGAAATACGATCGCGGCGTGCTGAACAACTATGGTATTGAACTGCACGGTATTAAATTCGATACCATGCTGGAATCCTACGCGCTAAACAGCGTGGTGGGCCGTCACGATATGGATACGCTGGCTTCACGCTGGCTGAACCATAAAACCGTGACCTTTGAGGAAATCGCCGGGAAAGGCAAAAAGCAGCTGACGTTTAATCAGATTGCCCTCGAGCAAGCGGCGCACTATGCGGCGGAAGATGCGGACGTAACGCTACAGCTGCACCTGAAAATGTGGCCGGAGCTGGAAAAAGAGCAGGGGCCAAAAGAGGTTTTCGAAAATATCGAAATGCCGCTGGTGACGGTGATCTCCCGTATTGAACGTAACGGCGTGCTGATTGACCAGGCTATCCTTGCCAAACATTCTCAGGAGCTGACCACGCGTCTGGCAGAGCTGGAGCAGAAAGCGCACGAGCTGGCGGGTGAGCCCTTTAATCTTTCCTCTACTAAACAGCTGCAAACTATTCTGTTTGAAAAACAGGGTATTAAGCCAACCAAGAAAACGCCCGGCGGCGCGCCGTCCACCAGCGAGGAAGTGCTGGCCGAACTGGCGCTGGACTATCCGCTGCCAAAAGTTATTCTGGAGCACCGTGGCCTTTCCAAGCTGAAATCAACCTACACCGACAAACTGCCGGTAATGATTAATCCGCTGACCGGCCGCGTGCACACTTCTTATCATCAGGCGGTGACGGCCACGGGACGCCTTTCTTCTACCGATCCTAATCTGCAGAACATTCCGGTACGCAATGAGGAAGGACGTCGTATCCGCCAGGCCTTTATCGCTTCTGAGGGCCATCAGATCCTGGCGGCGGACTACTCGCAAATCGAGCTGCGTATTATGGCGCACCTTTCTCAGGACAAAGGGTTACTGAGCGCCTTCTCGGCAGGAGAAGACATTCACCGTGCCACGGCGGCGGAAGTGTTTGGCATGGCGCTGGATAAGGTGACGGGCGAGCAGCGTCGCAGCGCAAAGGCTATCAACTTTGGCCTGATTTACGGCATGAGCGCTTTTGGTTTGTCGCGTCAGCTTAATATCGGCGCGGGCGAAGCCAGAAAATACATGGATCTCTATTTTGAACGCTATCCTGGCGTGCTGGAATATATGGAAAGCACGCGCCAGCAGGCGGCGGAAAAAGGCTATGTCTCTACGCTGGATGGTCGTCGTCTTTATCTGCCGGACATTAAAGCCAGCAACGCGATGCGTCGCAAAGCGGCCGAGCGGGCAGCAATCAACGCGCCAATGCAGGGCACGGCTGCCGATATCATCAAAAAGGCTATGATTGCCGTCGACGGCTGGCTGACGCCGCAGGCTAATCCTGATGTGAAGATGATCATGCAGGTTCACGATGAACTGGTATTTGAGGTGAAAACGTCGGAAATCGAAGCGGCAACGGTGAAAATCCGCGAGCTGATGGAAAACAGTATGCAGCTGGACGTGCCGCTGCGTGTCGATGTGGGCGTAGGGCATAACTGGGACGAAGCGCATTAAGCTGAGGCCGGGCTAAGGCCCGGCTTTATCAATGTGATGCCGGAAAGCGCTTTAGCCTGTCAATTAATGAGCGCTTATAAGCGATAACACCGCGCATAACGTCAGCGTTAACCTGTTATCGCTCAAACATTTTTTTTGCGCCTTCGCTACCTGAAAACTATTTTTCTGTGAAGTGTATTCGATAAAAAAGGGAATTTTGTGAAACGGGGCGGTAAAAAATCCTTTTGAGGCCTGAAAAAATCATGTAGAGTTGAAGATGTAGGGTACAGAGGTAAGATGTTCTATCTTTCAAACCGTTTACTTCACGTAACCGGATTTGGCTGAATATTAGCCGCCCCAGTCGTTATGACTGGGGCGTTTTTTATTGGGCGTCGTTCAGCCGGATATCAGGCTTCTGGTAACGTTTCTTCCGTCGCTGGTGGAATTTCACTGAACCAGCTGTCCAGTTTCAGGCGCAATTTATCGACGCCCAATTTCTTAAGCGAAGAGAAAGCTTCAACCTGTACATCGCCGACGAACCCTTTAGCGGCTTCGCGTACCAGATTTAACTGCGCTTTACGCGCGCCGGAAGCCAGCTTGTCCGCCTTGGTCAGCAGCACCAGCACCTGAATGCCGCTCTGTACCGCCCATTCAATCATCTGCCGATCCAGATCCTTCAGCGGATGACGGATATCCATCAGCACAACCAGCCCTTTCAGACACTGACGCATCTGAAGATATTCTGCCAGCGAACGCTGCCATTTTAACTTCATCTCTTCCGGCACTTCGGCATAGCCATAGCCAGGCAAATCCACCAGGCGATAGCCTTCGGTGACCTGAAACAGGTTAATCAGCTGGGTGCGGCCGGGCGTCTTACTGGTACGGGCCAGGCTCTTCTGATTAGTTAGCGTATTCAACGCGCTGGATTTGCCGGCATTAGAGCGTCCTGCAAACGCCACTTCAATACCGATATCGGCTGGAAGGTGGCGGATGTCGGGCGCGCTGGTGACAAAGTGGGTAAGGTTATAATTCCAGCCAGACAAGTTAGAAACTCCAGATAATAAGAACAATTGCGCAGAGTATACCCTGTATGGATTAAAAGCGCCCAGTCGCACGCGGCGCGGCGGTGGCTTTGTAAGAGATTGGCTATACTTTTTGCCAGAACTTTACCTTTTCTTTCCAGCTTTTAAAAATTAAGTTATTTAAAATCAATATCTTATTATTTTAAGGCCAAACATTAATAAATTTTTTCGTAACTTACCTTGTGAGTTTCTCCATATAGTCTACATTTGTTGTCAGAGCCAGGACGGCTCACTTCAGGATGAAGCGCTCAGGGGGATGCCAGGAAGGTACTGAGCAGGGAAGGAAAGTGTCGGGGAACGGCTCATCTGAAGGGAAAGGACTGCGTCCACGGAGGACGGCATGGCAAGGGAAAACCGGGAAGTTGGATGCCAAAAAGGATGCTGACTTAGTCAGTCCTTCTGCGGAAGGTGCGAAAAAAGGCGACAGGGTGACCTGGCGCCTTTTTTCTTTGTCTGCTTTCTGCTAGATTCCGCCGCAATTCTATACTGAAGATAAACAGTCTGAGAGCAGAAACCATGAAGCAACCTGTACGCGATTCGCAGAAAAAACCGGCGGCAAAAGCGAAGCGTAAAACGCGCGATGAAATCAACACGGAAGCGCGCGATCGTAAACGCGATAAGAAACATCGCGGCCACGCCTCCGGCAGTCGCGCTAACCCCGTAGCGGCGACAAAGAAAAACGGCGAAAGCGCTAAAGAGAAAGATCCACGTATTGGCAGTAAAACGCCGGTAGCGCTGGGCGCTGCTGCCGCGCAGCCCGCGAAAAAAGCTAAACCGGTGAAAAAAGCCGAAGAGAAGAAACCCCGTCTGACGCCGGAAGAAGAGCTGGCGAAGCTCGAAAACGACGAACGGCTGGATGCACTGCTGGATCGGCTGGAAAATGGCGACACCCTGAAGGCAGAAGAGCAGGCGTGGCTTGACCAGACGCTGGATCGCATCGACACGCTGATGGAACAGCTGGGGATCGCGCTGGATGACGAAGTCGAAGATGAAGAAGCTGAAGAGGATATGTATCGCCTGCTTAAAGGCGGTAATTAATCCCGGCGATGCTTTTCGGACTTACTTAAAGGACGGCGCCAACGGGCGCCGTTTCTGCATAAGGTATCTCTGCCAATGATTTGGCCTGGATCAATTTACCTGCTGATTCTGTTCTGCTGCCTGCTCTGGATGTTGGGTAAACTACGGCGTCTGTCCCGGCTGAAAGCCCGGCTACGCAGACCGACCGTCCTGCCGACAGCGCCTCCGCGACGGTCAACACGCCAATGCAGGAGAGAATATCGTGACGCAGACAATTGAGTGGGATCCCGTCCTGCTGCAAAAATATAATATCTCGGGTCCCCGTTACACTTCTTATCCTACCGCGCTGGAGTTCAGCGAGGCTTACCGCGAAGCCGATTTTATCCGTGCCAGCCAGCGTACTCCCCATCGCCCGCTGTCGCTTTATATTCATATTCCTTTCTGCCATCGCCTTTGTTACTTCTGCGGCTGTAATAAAGTCGTTACCCGTCATCAGCATAAAGCTGACGACTATCTGGAAGCTTTAGCCGTAGAAATCGCCAGTCGCGCCGCGCTTTTCCGCAACCGAACCGTGACACAGATGCACTGGGGCGGCGGCACGCCTACTTTTCTCAGTAAAGCGCAGATTTCCACACTGATGGCGCTGCTGCGTCAGCACTTTGCCTTCAGCGACGAGGCGGAGCTTTCCATTGAAATCGATCCGCGAGAAATTGAAGCGGACGTGATCGATCATCTCTTTGCCGCAGGTTTTACCCGGCTAAGCATGGGCGTGCAGGATTTCAATAAAGAGGTGCAGGAAAAGGTTAACCGCGTACAGGACGAGCAGACTATCGTCGCGCTTATCGAGCGGGCAAAGCGGGTGGGCTTCAGCTCTGTTAATCTCGATTTGATTTATGGCTTACCGAAGCAGACGCCGGAAAGCTTTGCCTTTACCCTGCAAAAGGTCATTGCGCTGAACCCCGACAGGCTTAGCGTCTTCAATTATGCGCATATGCCCGCGCACTTTGCCGCGCAGCGGAAAATTAAAGAGGCCGATCTGCCCGATCCCCAACAGAAACTGACCATCCTGCAACAGTCCATTGCCGCGCTGATGGCCTCCGGCTACCAGTTTATCGGTATGGACCACTTTGCCAGACCGGAGGACGAGCTGGCCGTTGCCCAGCGGGAAGGCAAGCTGCATCGCAACTTCCAGGGGTATACCACGCAGGGAGACAACGATCTGCTGGGCCTGGGCGTCTCCGCCATCAGTATGATCGGCGGCGGCTATGCGCAAAACCAGAAAGGGCTAAAAGAGTGGTATGACGCCGTGGCTAAGCAGGGTACGGCGCTCTGGCGCGGCGTAGAGCTGTCGGGCGACGATATCCTGCGCCGCGAGGTGATTAAAACGCTGATGTGTAATTTCTCGCTGGATTTCGCCGCTTTTACCTCGCACGGCGTCACCTTTACCGACTATTTTGCGGAGGATCTGGCGCTGCTTGAGCCGCTGATTGCAGACGGGCTGGTGGAGCGCAGCGAGAAAGGCCTTCAGGTCACTTCTAAGGGGCGCCTGCTGGTCAGGAATATCTGCATGTGCTTTGACCGCTATCTACGCCAGCAAACGCGCCTACAGCAGTTCTCGCGGGTGATCTGAAAAGAGGCGAGCATAAAAAAGCCGGAAACAAAAACGTTCCCGGCTTTTTAGTGCTGAAATTTTTGGCGCCTCAGCCTGGAAATTTCAGCATCGCTGCGCACAGCACGGCGGCCATAGCCGTTTGCGGCAGATGCGCGGCACCCGTCTGCGCGTAGTGCGTCACCACATGAATTAACGATTCCAGCATTATCTTCCTCCCCGATAACGGTTCAGAATGATACTGACTGATACCGATGTGTAAAGTCGCAAAAGCATAAAAAATGCGCGAATCGACGTTTTTTTATGCTTCTTCTGCTTTACTCCATACCCAGCTCTTTCAGCTTGCGGGTCAGCGTGTTTCGCCCCCATCCCAACAGTCGCGCCGCTTCCTGCTTGTGGCCTTGTGTATGACGCAGCGCGGTAGTCAGCAGCGTGCGCTCCATCTCTGGCTGTGCTTCCGATAACAAGTTTTGATGACCGGAACGCAGCGCGCGATCGGCCCACTGCGCCAGCAGCGTCGCCCAGCTGTCGGGCAGTGACTGCACGGGATTGTCCGGCGTGGCGGTTTCAAACAGCTCCGGCGGCAAATCCTGGATCAGCACTTCCTGGCCGGCGGCCATCACCGTCAGCCAGCGGCAGGTATTTTCCAGCTGGCGCACGTTGCCTGACCAGTGCAGGCGGGTCAGCGCCGTTTCGGTTTCGGGATGCAGAATTTTTGCCTCGACGCCCAGCTCGCGTGCCGCGACCTGAAGGAAATAGCGCGCCAGACGAGGGATATCCTCACGACGCTCCCGCAGCGGCGGCAGATGCACGCGGATAACGTTCAGGCGGTGAAACAGATCCTCGCGGAATTTACCTTCCTGTACCCGCAGCTCCAGGTTCTGGTGCGTGGCGGCGATGATCCTGACGTCGACTTTGACCGGCGCATAGCCGCCGACGCGATAAAACTGGCCGTCGGCCAGCACGCGCAATAAGCGAGTCTGCACGTCCAGCGGCATATCGCCAATTTCATCCAGAAACAGCGTGCCGCCGTCGGCCTGTTCGAAACGTCCCTGACGGATTTGATTAGCGCCCGTAAATGCGCCTTTCTCATGGCCGAAAAGCTCCGACTCAATCAGATCTTTCGGGATAGCCGCCATGTTCAGCGCGATAAAAGGCGCCTTCGCGCGCGGGCTGTGGCGATGCAGCGCGTGCGCCACCAGCTCTTTGCCCGTGCCCGACTCGCCGTTGATCAATACGCTGATTGAAGAACGCGAGAGGCGGCCGATAATACGAAACACGTCCTGCATCGCCGGCGCTTCGCCGATGATATCGGTAGTCGGGCCGCTGACCGGCTGGTTGCGCGGCTGCTGCTGCTCCTGATAGTGGCTGATCGCGCGTTCCACTAACGCCACGGCTTCATCGATATCAAAGGGTTTTGGCAGGTAATCGAATGCGCCTTGCTGATAGGCGCTGACGGCCGCATCCAGATCGGAGTGTGCGGTCATAATAATTACCGGCAGCATCGGATGACGTTGCTTAATTTGTTTCAGTAACGCCAGTCCGTCCATGCCGGGCATACGAATATCGGAAAGCAAAACGTCCGGAGTTTTGGTGGCAAGCGCGTCCAGCACCTCGCTCGCGCTGTCAAACGTGGCGCAGTTTAAACCGGCTCCAGTAAGCGCGCGTTCAAGCACCCAGCGGATGGAGCTATCGTCATCGACGATCCAGACTATCCCTCGTTGCATAGAAACCTCACTGGCGAATAGGCAAATAAACGGAAAATTCGGTGTGGCCAGGCCAACTGTTAAATTCTATTTTTCCCGAATGCTGATCGATCAGGCTGCGGGCGATCGACAGGCCTAAACCGGTGCCGCCTTCGCGGCCGCTCACCATCGGGTAAAACAGCGTGTCCTGTAGCTGAGCCGGAATGCCGGGGCCGTTATCTTCAATATCGATACGGGCCACCAGGCGATAGCGGACGCCGTGCAGCGTTAGCTGAAATGCGGTGCGGGTGCGCAGCGTAATGGCACCGCCTTTTTCTCCCAGCGCCTGTAGCGCGTTACGCACCACGTTTAGCAGCACCTGTTCGATTTGATCCGGGTCATGCGGCAGCTCCGGCAGGCTGGGGTCGTAATCTCTGATCAGCGTAACGTTATCGGGCAGCTCCATTGAGACCAGGTTAACCACGCGCTCGGCGACCTGATGGATGCTTTGCGTAACGTGCATGCCCGGCTGCTGCGGGCCAAGCAGGCGATCCACCAGGTTACGCAGGCGATCGGCCTGTTCGATAATGACTTTGGTATATTCCGTTAAGGCCGGGTCAGGCAGGGCTTTTGCCAACAGCTGCGCCGCGCCGCGTAATCCCCCTAACGGATTTTTAATTTCATGCGCCAGCCCGCGAACTAAATCCCGTGCGGCGACCTGTTGAGCATGCTGAAGCTGTTCCTGACTGAGGCGACGCTGATTGTCCATCGGCGCCATTTCCAGCAGGATTAGCCCGTCCGGCAGCAGCTGCGCCGTTAAAGACATAATATGCGCGCGACTGTCGACGACCAGCGTAACCTCGCTGTCGGTAAACCCCTGACCGGCATTCAGACTCTCGCGCATCACCCCGATGTTCAGGGAAAAATAGCCCATCAAATCCGGCAGCGGCGTGCCAAAGAGCTTGCGGGAGCTTTGCGCCAGCAGTTGCTGAGCGGCGGGATTGGCGTAATGCACCACCAGTTCGCTGTCGACCAGCAGTATGCTGTTAATCAGCGAGTTGAGGATCTGCCCGGCATCGGGCTGCGTGCCTGTTGCCATAACAGCGTTCTCCTGCACCATTTTAGTGCATTATAGTCATGGAACCTGAAATTCGTCTCTCTGCGCGTGGCGCTCACGGCGAAAAAAGCCCATCCGGAGATGGGCTGAAAATTTCCACGGCAACACTATCTCCGGCGTTCGTTACGCTGCGGCCCGTGTTCACCCGAATCACTGAGCCTGCCGTAGCCGCTTTAACGCGACGAGTCGCCGGAGTCAGAAATCAGACGCTGTAGTACAGTTCGAACTCAACCGGGTGCGGCGTCATGCGAACGCGATCCATTTCAGCCTTGCGCAGGTCGATGTACGCATCGATGGTGTCGTCGGTGAACACGCCGCCACGAGTCAGGAACTCACGGTCTTCGTTCAGCGCGTTCAGCGCCTCTTCCAGCGAGCCGGCTACTTTTGGAATTTCAGCTTCTTCTTCCGGCGGCAGGTCGTACAGGTTTTTGTCCATCGCGTCGCCAGGATGGATCCTGTTGATGATGCCGTCCAGGCCAGCCATCAGCAGCGCGGCGAAGCACAGATATGGGTTAGCGGCTGGATCCGGGAAGCGGGCTTCAATACGGCGCGCTTTCGGGCTGGCAACCACTGGAATACGGATAGAGGCGGAACGGTTACGGGCAGAGTAGGCCAGCATAACCGGCGCTTCGTAACCCGGAACCAGACGCTTGTAGGAGTTGGTAGTCGGGTTAGACAGCGCGTTGATCGCTTTAGCGTGCTTGATCACACCGCCGATGTAGAACAGGGCCATTTCAGACAGCCCGCCGTATTTGTCGCCAGCGAACAGGTTGGTGCCGCCTTTGGACAGGGACATATGGCAGTGCATACCGGAACCGTTATCGCCAAAAATTGGTTTTGGCATAAAGGTCGCGGTTTTGCCGAAAGCGTGCGCCACATTGTGCACGACATATTTGTAGATCTGAATTTCGTCGGCTTTTTTGGTCATGGTGTTGAAGCGGGTGGCCACTTCGTTCTGACCTGCGGTCGCCACTTCGTGGTGATGAGCTTCAACAACCAGACCCATCTGCTCCATGGTCAGACACATAGCAGAACGGATGTCCTGTGAAGAGTCGACCGGTGGCACCGGGAAATAGCCGCCTTTCAGGCCCGGACGGTGGCCTTTGTTGCCGCCTTCATATTCTTTGCCGGTGTTCCATGCCGCTTCGATATCATCGATAGCCACGTGAGAGCCAGAGGTGGTCGCGCCGAAACGCACATCGTCAAACAGGAAGAATTCTGGCTCCGGGCCAAACAGCACGGTGTCCGCAATGCCGGAAGAACGCAGGAAATCTTCGGCGCGCTTGGCGATAGAACGTGGGTCGCGATCGTAGCCCTGCATGGTGCCTGGCTCAAGGATGTCACAACGAATGATAAGCGTAGAGTCTTCAAAGAAAGGATCCAGGACCGCGGTGGTCGCGTCCGGCATCAGCACCATGTCGGATTCGTTAATGCCTTTCCAGCCGCCGATGGAGGAGCCGTCAAACATTTTGCCTTCTTCGAAGAAGTCAGCGTTAACCTGGTGAGCAGGAATGGTAACGTGCTGCTCTTTACCTTTGGTGTCAGTGAAGCGCAGGTCAACAAATTTGACTTCATGCTCGTTCATCATCGACAGAACGTGTTCAGCGGACATACTTAACTCTCCTGGATTTGTCATGGTCGTCGGTTAGAGAACTTTCGCGGTGCGCTTTGCTTATCTCGCCCAGCCGACCGATAATTATGTTCTCTGACTGCTTAGCAACCGTTGTGGAAACTGGCCTCTTTCGCTTGTTATAATTAAAGCGAAAACTATGCCAACTTTCTTAATTGATGAAAAAAGCGCTATGATGCGCCCTCTCGTGAAACGGGAGCTGCACCATGATGGAAGTCGCGCACCATTATGGTGCTTTTGCGTGCGGTCAGTGCACAATAATAGTGCATTTTTCTGATAAAGGGTGTTTTTTGCACCGGAAACGGCCCCGAAAGCAATCCCGAAAGTTATCTTTAATTGAAAACTGTGATCCTGTTCAGCTCTTCGATTAATCCGTGTACAATAGCGCGCTATTTCTAATGCCTGAGGCAAAGCTGTGATCGAAAATTTGCGTAACATCGCCATTATTGCCCACGTTGACCATGGTAAAACTACCCTGGTTGATAAGTTGCTGCAGCAGTCCGGGACCTTTGACGCCCGCACCGAAGCGACCGAACGCGTAATGGACTCCAACGATTTGGAGAAAGAGCGTGGGATTACCATCCTCGCAAAAAACACCGCCATTAAATGGAACGACTACCGTATCAACATCGTGGATACCCCGGGACACGCCGACTTCGGCGGCGAGGTAGAGCGTGTGATGTCTATGGTCGACTCGGTGCTGCTGGTTGTGGATGCAATGGATGGCCCTATGCCGCAAACCCGCTTCGTGACCAAAAAAGCGTTTGCTAATGGTCTGAAGCCGATCGTGGTCATCAACAAGGTTGACCGCCCTGGCGCACGTCCTGACTGGGTTGTGGATCAGGTCTTTGACCTGTTCGTTAACCTGGACGCGACCGACGAACAGCTCGACTTCCCGGTTATCTACGCTTCTGCTCTGAACGGTATTGCTGGTCTTGACCACAGCGACATGGCAGAAGACATGACCCCGCTGTATGAAGCCATCGTGCAGCACGTTTCTCCTCCACAGGTAGAAATGGAAGCGCCGTTCCAGATGCAGATCTCGCAGCTGGACTACAACAACTATGTTGGCGTTATCGGCATCGGCCGCATCAAGCGCGGCAAAGTGAAGCCGAACCAGCAGGTCACCATCGTCGATAGCGAAGGCAAAACCCGTAACGGTAAAGTCGGCAAGGTGCTGACTCACCTGGGTCTGGAGCGTATCGACGCGACCGAAGCGGAAGCGGGCGATATCATCGCTATCACCGGTCTGGGCGAGCTGAACATCTCCGACACCATCTGTGACCCACAGAATGTGGAAGCGCTGCCGGCGCTGAGCGTTGATGAGCCAACCGTTACCATGTTCTTTAACGTCAACACCTCGCCGTTCTGCGGTAAAGAAGGTAAGTTCGTTACTTCTCGTCAGATCCTGGATCGTCTGCGTAAAGAGCTGGTGCACAACGTTGCGCTGCGCGTGGAAGAGACCGAAGACGCCGATGCATTCCGCGTTTCCGGCCGTGGTGAACTGCACCTGTCCGTACTGATCGAAAACATGCGTCGTGAAGGCTTTGAGCTGGCGGTATCCCGTCCAAAAGTTATCTTCCGCGAAATTGACGGTCGTAAGCAGGAGCCGTTCGAGAACGTCACCCTGGATATCGAAGAGCAGCATCAGGGCTCTGTGATGCAGGCGATGGGCGAACGTAAAGCGGACATGAAAAACATGGATCCGGATGGCAAAGGCCGCGTACGTCTTGACTACGTGATCCCAAGCCGTGGCCTGATCGGCTTCCGTAACGAATTCATGACTATGACTTCCGGTACCGGCCTGCTGTACTCCACCTTCAGCCACTACGACGATATTCGTCCGGGCGAAGTGGGCCAGCGCCAGAACGGCGTGCTGATCTCTAACGGCCAGGGTAAAGCGGTAGCTTTCGCCCTGTTCAGCCTGCAGGATCGCGGTAAGCTGTTCCTGGGTCACGGCGCAGAAGTTTATGAAGGCCAGATTATCGGTATTCATAGCCGTTCTAACGACCTGACCGTGAACTGTCTGACCGGTAAGAAGCTGACCAACATGCGTGCTTCCGGTACTGACGAAGCGACCACGCTGGTGCCGGCTATCAAGATGACGCTTGAGCAGGCGATTGAATTTATCGATGACGACGAGCTGGTGGAAGTGACTCCGCTGTCCGTACGTATCCGTAAACGTCACCTGACTGAAAACGATCGTAAACGCGCATCACGCGGCAGCAAAGAAGCTTAATCGCTTTTTTTAAGCTGTAATACAGGGCCGGATCTTTCCGGCCCTGTTTTTTTTCGCCTGTGGAACCTTCCTTCCAGATTTCAAAATCCTGCCCTGTTCAGCTTCTCTTTTTACCGCTAGAGTGAATACCTTACCGGAACAAATGGAGATGGCCATGCTGTATATCTTTGATTTAGGTAACGTCATTGTTGATATTGATTTCAACCGGGTTCTGGGCGTCTGGAGCGATCTGGGACGCGTGCCTTTGGCCACGCTGCAAAGCCGTTTTACGATGGGAGAAAGCTTTCATCGTCATGAACGAGGAGAAATCAGCGACGAGGATTTTGCCGAACAGCTGTGCGACGAGCTGGGTCTGGCGCTGAGCTTCGAACAGTTCACCGCAGGCTGGCAGGCTGTTTTTGTCGGCGTCAGGGCGGACACCATCCGTATCATGAACGGACTGCGCGCGCGCGGCCATCGGGTCGTGATCCTGTCTAACACCAACCGGCTGCATCAGCGTTTCTGGCCGTCGCAGTATCCTGAGGTACAAAGCGCGGCGGACAAGCTCTATCTTTCCCAGGAGATGGGGATGCGCAAGCCGGAAGCGCGTATCTATCAGCAGGTGCTGAGCGAAGAGGGCTTCACCGCCGACCAGGCTATTTTCTTTGACGACAACCAGGAAAATATCGACGCGGCGCAGGCGCTGGGCATTCAGAGCGTGCCCGTATTTGATGCGACCACCATACCGGCCTTTTTCGCTAATGCGGCCGATTAACCATTATCGACACCGCCTGCGGGCGACCTGGCGCTGGATAAAGCTGCTGTGGCAGCGTATCGACGAGGATGGCATGACGCTGCTGGCGGGGCATCTTGCCTACGTATCGCTGCTGTCGCTGGTGCCGCTGGTGGCGGTGGTATTTGCGCTGTTCGCCGCGTTCCCGGCCTTCGCCGATGTCAGCAGGCAGCTCAAGCTGTTTATCTTTCAGAACTTTGTGCCGGCGTCCGGCACGGTAGTTCAAAGCTATCTGGAACAGTTTGTCGCCAACGTCAATAAAATGACGGCGGTGGGCGCCTGCGGGCTGGTGGTGACGGCGCTGCTGCTGATGTACTCCATCGACAGCGCGCTAAATGTCATCTGGCGCAGCAAGCGCAAGAGGCCCCTCGTTTACTCTTTTGCCGTCTACTGGATGATCCTGACGCTTGGCCCGCTGCTGGCGGGTGCCAGCCTGGCGATCAGCTCTTATCTGCTGTCGCTGCGCTGGGCTTCGGTCAGCGGCGTCAGCGGACTGATTGACTACGGGCTGCGTATTTTTCCGCTGCTGCTCTCCTGGCTGGCTTTCTGGCTGCTCTACAGCATTGTGCCAACGCGGCAGGTACCGGGGAAAGATGCGCTGGTCGGCGCGCTGGTGGCGGGGCTGCTGTTTGAGCTGGGGAAAAAAGGCTTTGCGCTCTATGTTACGATGTTCCCTTCATATCAGCTTATCTATGGCGTGCTGGCGGTTATCCCTATTCTGTTCCTCTGGGTTTACTGGACATGGTGTATTGTCCTGCTGGGTGCAGAGATCACCGCCTCTCTCGGCGACTATCGCCAGCTTAAACAGGAAGAAGAAAAGGAAGAGAATGATTGCCTTAATTCAACGAGCGCTGAGCGCCAGCGTGACGGTAGCCGGTCAGACCATCGGTGAAATCGGGCCGGGATTGCTAATCTTACTGGGCGTGGAAAAAGGCGACGACGAGCAAAAAGCGCAGCGGCTGTGCGACCGCGTGTTGGGCTATCGCATTTTCAGCGATGAGAACGGCAAGATGAATCTTAACGTGCAGCAGGCTGGCGGCAGCGTGCTGGTGGTTTCGCAGTTTACGCTGGCGGCCGACACGCAAAAAGGCATGCGCCCAGGCTTTTCGGGCGGCGCGGCGCCAGCGGAGGCCGAGCGGTTATATGAGTACTTTGTCGCCTGCTGTCGCGAAAGAGGCCTTGTCGCCGAGACGGGCCGCTTTGCGGCGGATATGCAGGTATCGCTGGTTAATGACGGGCCGGTGACGTTCTGGCTCCAGGTATGAAGCGGTCGGAAAGGCTAACGGGCGCTCCGGAAAAAGAGAATCACTTTATGTATCATCTTCGTGTACCTGAAACCGCAGAAGAGCTGGATATCTACTACCAGTTTCGCTGGGAA
Organism: Erwinia wuhanensis; assembly: GCF_030484085.1. Lineage (NCBI taxonomy): Bacteria > Pseudomonadati > Pseudomonadota > Gammaproteobacteria > Enterobacterales > Erwiniaceae > Erwinia > Erwinia wuhanensis. The sequence continues at coordinate 108,230 of NZ_JAUJUH010000010.1, read as the reverse complement.
ATGCTGCGTAAACCGCTTCGCCAGCCCAAGGGATCGGAGCGCGACGCCTGGGATGCCTTTGCGCATCACCAAATGGTGGTGGATGAAAGCGGCGCGCCGGTTGCCGCAGGGCGGCTCTATATCAATGCGGATAACGAGGCGGCCATTCGCTTTCTTGCCGTGCACCCGGCGGTGCAGGGCAAAGGATTGGGCACGCTGGTCGCGATGACGCTGGAGTCGGTGGCGCGTCAGGAAGGGGCCAAGCGCGTGGTGTGCAGCGCCCGTGAAGACGCCGTCGAATTTTTCGCCAAGCTTGGCTACGTCAATCAGGGCGAAATCACCGTGCCACAGACAACGCCGGTTCGTCATTTTTTAATGATTAAGCCGGTGATCACGCTGGACGATATTCTGCATCGTGCCGACTGGTGCGGGCAGCTGCAGCAGGCCTGGTACGAGCACATCCCGCTCAGTGAAAAAATGGGCGTGCGTATTTTGCAGTATACCGGGCAAAAATTTATCACCACGATGCCGGAAACCGGCAACCAGAATCCGCACCATACGCTGTTCGCCGGCAGCCTGTTTTCGTTGGCGACGCTAACCGGCTGGGGGCTGATTTGGCTGCTGCTGCGCGAGCGGCATTTAGGCGGCACCATTATCCTGGCCGATGCGCATATCCGCTACAGTCATCCCATCAGCGGCAGGCCGGGCGCGGTAGCGGACTTAGGCTCGCTGAGCGGCGATCTGGACAGGCTGGCCCGGGGACGCAAGGCGCGCGTTCAGCTGGAAGTCGAGCTGTTTGGCAATGAAGAGTGCGGGGCGGTATTTGAGGGCGTCTATATTGTGTTGCCTGCCGATCCGGATGGCCCGCTGGAGCCAGCCGGATCGAATATGCCTTAACGGCCTTTTTTCTTGCGGCCCGGCTGGGTAAAGCGCTTGCGGGAGGCCAGGTTGCCCGGCGTCTTCGCGCCTTCTTTACCGCCTTTATCGCCGCCTTTCGGCCCGCCGATGGCCGGTTTCTTCGCGGCGGCGGGCTTCGCTTTCGCCTGCGCTTTTTTGGCGGGTTTCGCTTCGGATGAGGAATCCTCAATCAGGCCGAACAGCTCGGTCAGCTCGTCGTCGGTCAGATCGCGCCACTCGCCCAGCGGCAGGCCTTTCAGGCTGACGTTCATAATGCGCGTGCGTTCGAGCTTAGTGACCTCGTAGCCAAAGTGCTTACACATGCGGCGGATCTGGCGGTTAAGCCCCTGCACCAGCGTAATGCGGAAAACAAACGGCGCTTCCTTTTGCACCTTGCATTTCAGCGTCACCGTGCCCAGCATCGGCACGCCAGCGCTCATGCCCTCAATAAACTCATCCGTCACCAGCTTGTTTACCGTGACCACATATTCTTTTTCGTGGTTGTTTCCGGCGCGCAGAATTTTATTGACCAGATCGCCGTGATTGGTCAGGAAAATCAGGCCCTGCGAATCTTTATCCAGGCGGCCAATAGGGAAAACCCGCTTGCTGTGGTTAACGAAGTCGCTGATGTTATCCCGCTCGCCTTCTTCCATGGTGGTGATAATGCCGACGGGCTTATTCAGGGCGATAAAGACCAGGTCTTCCTCATCGCGCGGCTCGATAAGCTGACCGTTCACTTTCACCACGTCACCGGCAAAAACCTGCGCGCCAACGGCGGCCCGCTTGCCGTTAATAAAGACATTTCCCTGTTCGATATAGCGATCGGCATCGCGACGAGAACAGATACCGCTCTCGCTAATGTATTTATTGAGACGTATGGATGAGTTGGTCAGCATGGTTCCTCCGTAAAAAAGCGGACTATACATTAACCGCGCTACGTTGCGAATACGGGTTAATCATATAGTCCGCTTACGGACAGCGTTTTTACCTGCTGCCGAGATTACCTGCCTGCACGGTCTGCTGAACTGACTTATCGCCAGCAACAGCGGAAAGCGAGCCGTTAACGGAAGGCTTCAGCGGCGCGTCTTTCGCCAGGCTGCCCTGCATCTTCAGCGTCAGCTCACCGTTTTCGGTCAGGGGCACCGCTGGCCATCCCCAGTCCTGCAACAGATTCAGCGGCGTTTCACGGCCATGCAGCGACAGCGAAAAGGCGCGCTGCGGCTGCTGCGAAACCGTTGCCAGCCCTTCGAGAAGGCCGCTGCGGGGAAACGCGCTCATCTCCGTGACGTTAATGGCATTGCTGTCCGCCGTCAGGGCGAGAGAAGGATGACGCAGATCCACACGGTTAAAGGTCGCTTCCGCTGCGTTAAAACTCAGGTTGCCGCCCCAGATGCCCCATTCCCGATCGCGCGCCAGCAGCAGGTTGCTGCCGTTGCCATCCAGCGAGGTCAGCTGGAAGGGAAAATCCGGATCGATATCAATAATCAGGTTATGGCTGACGTTCAGCTTTGTTACTTCCACAGCGTGCAGCCACGCCGGTAAACGGCTAAGCCAGAACGTCCGCCAGGCTGGCGGCAGCGTGTACTCCAGCCCGGCGATTACCACGTCATCCAGCGTCAGCTTTTTATCGCTGCGCGTCCAGTTACCTGACGCGCGGATCAGCCCGTTAACCCAGCGGGAGCTGAACTGCGTCAGCGCCGCGCCCTGCGGCGAGAAGGTCATATTAACGATAGGATCGTTCAGCAGCAGCGCGCCATTTACAAAGCTGCTGGCGTTCATCGACAGCGAGCCGTCCTCGCTTTCCCAGTCGCCGTCGCGCAGCGTTATATTTTTCAACGCCAGATTAAGATCGGTCACCGCCCAGTTCTGACCTTCCAGTCGGGCATCGGTTACATCCACTCGCTCGAAATGCACGACGGGCAGCGTCAGTAGAGGCTGTAGAAATTCGGCAAGCGTTTTGCTGCTTTGCAGACGCAGATTGTTCAGCCTTAGCGTGCTGACCTGCCAGCTGCCCTGCTCGTCACGCTGTGCGCTGGCCGTCACCGATCCGCGCGCCACGTCGGCGCCCATATTACTAAGCTCCAGCTGTTTGGACCTGATGCGGCCTTCAATCAGCACATTCCTGGCGGGAATGTCTTTAAACGTCAGCGATCCGGCGCTGAACTGGAAGCTGGCATTATTACCGATAAAGCTTGTCGCCTCGGGCTGCCACGGCATCACGCCGCCGTTTACGTGCTGAGCGTCCAGGGGCAGCATGTCGTGATGGCTGCTAACCGCCATTTCGCTCAGCTGCAAACGCGCTGCGGAAAGAGGCAGTTGGCTGGTTTTGCTGGTAATTCTTAGCGTACCCTGGTTAAGCAAAACGCTGGCAAAATGCAGCGGCCGTGAAAACTGCCCGGCGCTTAACCCTAAGTCGACGCTTTTTGCCACCAGGGTGGCTGGTCGGGTTTTATGGCCGAACGAAACGTCATGAAGGATGAGATGCGATGGCGCGGAAAAATTATGCTCCAGCTTGCCGACTGCCAGCTGATAACTACTGTGCTGGCTAACGGTGCGGCTGAGCCAGCTGGCTCCCCAGCGAGTTTGCAGCAGTAGATACAACACAATGACCAATGCCAGCAGGATAACCAGCAGCGAAAGAAGAATTTTTCCAACAAATTTCATGAGCTATCCCTGTGCGCTTGCAATAAGGGGTGTTATGCCTGATTTATGCGCGAAGCTCAACCCTGGGAAGACGGCAGAAGGCGCTTTGCCCTCTGCCGTTTACGCTATTTCTCCTGCGGGAAAAGCAGATTCAGGATGATAGCGGTAATGCCGCCGGCGGCGATGCCGGAAGAGAGCAGCGTTTTCAGCCATTCCGGTGCGAATTGCAGGATCAGCGGCTGTTGTGAAACGCCCAGTCCCACCGCCAGCGACAGCGCAATAATCATAATCGCCCGACGATTCAACGGCTCGCGCGAGACGATGCGCACGCCCGAGGCCGCAATCGTACCAAACATAACGATGGTCGCGCCGCCCAGCACCGGTTCAGGAATATGCTGCACAAAGCCGCTGACCGCCGGGAAAAGCCCCAGCACGATCAGCATCAGCGCCACCACGAAGCCAACGTAGCGGCTGGCGACGCCGGTCAGCTGGATCACGCCGTTGTTCTGTCCAAAACAGGAGTTGGGAAAGGTATTAAACAGCGCCGAGACGCACGAGTTCAGGCCGTTCGCCAGCACGCCGCCTTTCAGCCGCTTCATATAGAGCGGGCCGCTGACCGGCTGTTCGGAAACGTCGGAAGTGGCGGTAATATCGCCGATGGTTTCCAGCGAGGTCACCATAAACACCAGCATCAGCGGGATAAGCAAATTCCAGTCGATGCCCAGCCCGTAATAGAAAGGCTGTGGCACGGCAATCAGCGGCTGGTTCGTTGCGGCGGTTCCGGCGGGGAGCATATCCATCAGCCAGGCCAGCAGATAGCCAACGGCCATGGCTATCACCAGAGAAGCCACGCGCAAATAAGGATTACGCTGGCGGTTCAGCAAAATAATCACCAGCAGCACCGCGCCGGCGAGCAGCAGGTTCTTTGGCGCACCAAAGGTGTGATCGCCCATGGCGGCAAAACCGCCGCCGATAGAGGTCAGGCCGACCTGGATCAGCGACAGACCGATAATCATCACCACAATGCCGGAAACCAGCGGCGTAATTACGCGGCGCGCCAGATGCAGCACGCGGGAAAGCGCCATTTCGGTAACGGAAGCCAGCATCAGCGTGCCGAACAGGGCGGCCATCATGGTCGGCACATCCGCGCCGCCGTTTTTCAGCACCATGCCGCCCATGATCAGCGGCGTCACAAAGTTAAAGCTGGTGCCCTGAATCGACAGCAGTCCCGATCCTATCGGCCCCCAGGTTTTTATTTGCAGCACCGAGGCGACCCCGGAGGCGAACAGTGACATGCTGATAATATGCTGCGTGTCCTGAGCGGGCAGGCCCAAAGCCTGGCAGATCAATAGTGCGGGCGTGATAACCGCCACAAACATCGCCAGCAAATGCTGGCAGGCAGCAAACAGCGTTTGCGGCAGCGGGGGACGATCTTCAAGGCGGTAAATTAATTCACTTTTTGCAGCGGGCGCTGCGCTGCGGCTGGCTTCAGAAAAATTAGCGGACATGCTCAGGGGTTCCGTGGCGAACAAAGTGGCGATTTTAAGCTTCTCCACGGCAAAAGCAAACGATTGCCAACAGCATCGGCTAAACGCCGGACGGCAAAGCGAACCACAATTCACTAAGCTTAATCATCGCGCCTGCGGGCCAGAAAAAAGGAAGCACACAATGAACGTATTTATTATTGGCGCAACGGGCGGCGTGGGGCGACGTCTCAGAAAACGGCTGGTCAATGCGGGCCATCAGGTAACGGGGCTGCATCGTCGGGACAGTCAAAAAGAGGCGCTGGAAGCCGATGGTGTAAAACCGGTCAATATCGACCTGATGAACACCAGTAGCGAAAGGCTGGCGGCGGCGATGCAGGGCTGCGATGCCGTGGTGTTCTCCGCAGGCGCAGCAGGCGCTGGCGTAGATCTCACCGACGGCATTGACGGCCGTGGCGCGCGCTTCGCTGCCGAGGCCGCCAGGCTGGCCGGTATTCAGCGTTTTCTGCTGGTTTCCGCTTTTCCGGATGCCGGAAGGGGCAAGGCGCCTTCGCCGGGCTTTGAGCACTATATGCAGGTAAAAAAGCAGGCCGACGTGATGCTTTCCGCCACCTCACTGGACTGGGTGATCCTGCGGCCCGGCACGCTGGTTAACGAAGCGGGCACGGGAAAAGTCAACGCCGGGTTGGCCATCCCTTACGGCACCATCCCGCGCGATGATGTGGCCGCTGTGCTGCATTCGCTGATTGAGCAGCCAGAGGTGAAAAGGGTGATTATTGAGTTAACCAGCGGCGAGCAGCCCGTTAACGAGGCGGTCGCCGCGATGGCTGCCTTTAGCGGCCGGTAGCCGCAGAGCAGGAGAAAAGACAGCAGGCTGCCGGGGGTCAGGCGTTGGTATAGCGCTCGGTTTCCGGCATCCAGCGTTCAATCAGCGCCTGCGCCTGTTCAGGATAGTGCTGATGAATATGGCGGGCGACGCGCTGCACTTCCGGGATCATCGCGCCATCGCGTACCAGATCGGCTACCTTAAATTCGGCGTTGCCCGTCTGGCGCGTGCCCAGCAGTTCGCCAGGACCGCGGATTTCCAGATCGCATTGCGCAATCACAAAGCCGTCGTTGCTGTCGCGCAGAACCTGCAAGCGTTTCTGCGCGGTTTTGCTCAGCGGCGCTTTATAAAGCAGCACGCAGTGGGAGGCAACCGAGCCGCGACCGACGCGGCCCCGCAGCTGATGCAGCTGCGCCAGGCCCAGCCTTTCCGGGTTTTCAATGATCATCAGGCTGGCATTAGGCACATCCACGCCAACTTCGATGACCGTAGTAGCGATCAGCAGGTCAATCTCGCCCTGTTTAAACGCCTGCATCACCGCCTGCTTCTCGGTGGGTTTCATCCTGCCATGCACCAGCCCGACGTGCAGCTCTGGCAGCGCCAGCTTCAGCTCTTCCCAGGTGGCTTCGGCGGCCTGGGCTTCCAGCTGTTCCGACTCTTCAATCAGCGTACAGACCCAGTAGGCCTGGCGACCTTCGCCGCTACAGGCGTTCTGCACGCGGGTAATAATATCGGCGCGCCGCGTATCGGGAATGGCGACGGTAGTGACCGGCGTACGGCCCGGCGGCAGCTCGTCAATGGTGGAGGTTTCCAGATCCGCATAGGCGGTCATCGCCAGCGTACGCGGGATCGGCGTCGCGGTCATAATCAGCTGATGAGGATGAAAACCCTGCTCCTGGCCTTTCTCCCACAGCGCCAGCCGCTGGTGGACGCCAAAGCGGTGCTGCTCGTCAATAATCACCAGCGCCAGGCCGTTAAACTGCACCTGTTCCTGGAAAATGGCGTGGGTGCCGACAATCATCGATACCTGGCCGCTGGCGATGGCATCCTGCTGCGCCAGGCGCGCCTTGCCTTTCTGCTTGCCAGCCAGCCAGCCAACTTCAATCCCCAACGGTGCAAACCACTGGCGGAAGTTATTGGCGTGCTGTTCGGCCAGCAGCTCGGTTGGCGCCATCAGCGCCACCTGTTTGCCCCAGGCGATAACGTTCAGGGCAGTCAGCGCGGCCACCAGCGTTTTGCCCGATCCTACGTCACCCTGCACCAGGCGCATCATGGGATAGCTTTGTGCCAGATCCTGCTCTATTTCCTGCACGACGCGCGCCTGGGCGTTAGTCGGCTTAAACGGCAAGGCAGCCAGCAGCCTGTCGCTCAGCGCATGGCGAGCCGGCATAGCTAAAGCACGATAGCGCTGCGCGCCGGCGCGCACGGCCAGCATACTGAGATTGTGCGCCAGCAGCTCTTCCATAATCAGGCGTCGCTGGGCAGGATGCCTGCCGTTTTCCAGATCCACCAGCGCCATGTCGGGCGGCGGCCTGTGCAGCATCCGCAGCGCATCCGGCAGGCTGATCATGCCCTGGCTCAGCTCCTGCGGCAGAAGTTCGGCGACAGGACAGGTATCCAGCAACTTCAGCGCCTGATCGGTCAAGTTGCGCAGCGTCGCCTGGCGGATCCCTTCGGTCGTGGAGTAGACCGGCGTCAGCGTTTCCTGTAGCTCCACCACGCTGTTATCGCCCTGAACGCGATACTCAGGATGGATGATTTCGGCCCCGCGCTGGCCGCGCTTTATTTCGCCATAGGCGGTTACGCGCCGGCCGGGCGCCAGGCTGTTTTTCATGCCGGCGTTAAAGTTGAAAAAGCGCAGCGTCAGGATGCCGGTGCCGTCGCTGATTTGACAGGTCAGCATGCGGCGGCGGCCAAAGGAGATATCGCTTTGCAGCACTTCGCCCTCTACCGTGGCGTAGATGTTAGGCAGGAGGTCGTTAATAGCGTAAAGCTGGGTGCGGTCTTCGTAACGAAGCGGCAGATGCAGCAGCAGATCCTGCACGGTGGTCAGCCCGAGCTTCGCCAGTTTGCCAGCCTGGCTGGCACCAACGCCGGCAAGCGTGCTGAGCGGGATGGCGTCCATCAGGCGGCCCGTCATTTTTTACGTACCGATGCCTGCATGGTGGCCCACCAGTCGGGATCGGCAATCACCTCGCCCGTCTCGCTAATTTGCGGATAAGGTAAGCCTTTATGTTTGGCGACCCTGGCCAGAACGGGATAGCCGCCTTCAAACAGCAGGCGCTGCTGTTCGCTGTGGGAAAGCAGGCTCTCCTGACGCTGATACATGCCTGCGTTCTGGCGCTGGCGCTGCGCTTCATAGAGGATCAGTGCCGAAGCCACGGAAACGTTCAGCGACTGCACCATGCCGACCATCGGAATAACGATCTCCTGGTCAGCCAGTTCAAGCGCCTGTTGGGTGATACCGGTTTTTTCCTGACCCATCAACACGCAGGTCGGGCGGGTGTAATCGATTTCGCGGAAATCTACTGCTTTATCAGAAAGATGCGTAGCCAGGATCTGCATTCCCTGGCCTTTAAGATGCGTGACCGCATCGGCAATAGTGGGATGCGTTTTTACCTGCACCCAGCTGTTGCTTCCGGCGGCGGCAGAGGCCATGGTACGCATCCGGCTGCCCGGCCAGACCGCATGGACTTCATGCACGCCAACCGCATCCGCCGTGCGGATCACCGCAGAGACGTTATGCGGTTTGTGCACCAGCTCCATGCAGACGGTTAAATCGTGCTGGCGGGCAGCCAGCATTTCACGGATACGGGCAAAACGTTGAGCATTCATGCGCTAGTTTCGGTTGCGGTGAACTTTGATCACGTCAGGCATTACGCGGATTTTGCGCATAATATTCGCCAGATGAACGCGATCGCGTGCCGTCAGACGGATAAAGGCGCTGTAAACCCGGCCATCTTTCTCTTCCGTGTTCAGGCTCTGGATATTCGATCCGGCGGTGTTTATGGCCGCCGTCAGGTTTGCCAGCGCGCCCTGGTGGTTAAACATATCCACCTTGATCTCCGCCACGAACTCCTGCTCGGTAACCTTATCCCACTCTACCGCCATAAACTTCTCTGGCTCTTTCTGGTAGCCGCGAATATTACGGCAGGATTCGTGGTGCACTACCAGGCCTTTGCCGGGGCTGACATGCGCCACGATAGGATCGCCGGGAATAGGGCGGCAGCACTTGGCAAAGGTGATCAGCACGCCGTCGGCGCCTTTGATTGGCAGCTTGCCGCGCGATGGCGTACTGGAAACCACCGGTGCAGGCTGGTCGCTCTGCTGCAGGTTTTTCGCCACGACCACGCTCATGGCGTTGCCCAGGCCAATCTCTGCCAGCAGATCGTCCAGCGTCGCCAGCTTCATGCGTTCCAGCTCGTGCTGAATGCTCTCCGGCGAAATCTCGGCCAGCTTGCGGCTGCCGCCCAGCGCATGATTCAGCAGACGACGGCCAAGGCTGACCGAGTCGTCGCGCTTGAGGTTTTTCAACAGCTGACGGATTTTGGCGCGCGCTTTGGAGCTGACCACGAAGTTCAGCCAGGCGGCGTTAGGCCGTGCGCCCGGTGCCGTAATGATTTCAACGGTCTGACCGCTGGTCAGCGGCTGGGAAAGCGGGTAGGGCTGGCGATCGACACGCGCGCCCACGCAGGCATGACCGATATCGGTGTGCACCGCATAGGCGAAGTCAACCGGCGTCGCGCCCGCAGGCAGTTCGACGATGCGGCCTTCCGGCGTGAAAACGTAAATCTCGTCCGGGAAAAGATCCGATTTTACGCTTTCGATAAATTCAAAGGAGCTGCCCGCGCTCTGCTGCAGCTCCAGCAGGCTTTGCAACCAACGCTGGGCGCGGATTTGCGCGGTGGTACTGCTTTCGCCCTGCTCTTTATAGGCCCAGTGCGCCGCGACGCCCATCTCTGCCATCTGATCCATATCTTCCGTACGGATCTGCACTTCAACCGGTACGCCATGCGGGCCGATCATCGAAGTGTGCAGCGACTGATAGCCGTTGGCCTTGGGAATAGCGATGTAGTCTTTCACCCGGCCCGGACGAGGCTTGTAGAGGCTGTGCATCTGGCCCAGCACCCGGTAACAGGTATCTACGTCGTGAACGATGACCCTGAAGGCATAGATATCCATAATGGAATGGAAGCGCTGCTCTTTCAGGTGCATTTTGCAGTAGATGGAATAGAGGTGTTTTTCCCTGCCGCTGACGCGACACGGAATGCCGGCTTCCTGCAGACGACCGTCAATTTCCGCAAGGATTTTCTGGATCATCTCTTTGCGGTTGCCGCGCGCCGCTTTCACTACCTCTTTGATAACGCGGTAGCGGTTGGGATAGAGCGCCTCGAAACCCAGCTCTTCCAGCTCGGTTTTCAGGTGATGAATACCCAGGCGATGCGCCAGCGGACTGTAGATCTCCAGCGTTTCCAGCGCGATACGACGACGCTTATCCGGACGCAGCGATCCCAGCGTGCGCATGTTGTGCGTGCGGTCAGCCAGCTTGATCAGAATGACGCGGATATCCTGCACCATCGCCATGATCATTTTGCGAAAGTTTTCGGCCTGCGCCTCTTTCTTATCGCGGAATTTCAGCTTGTCTAGCTTGGAAACCCCTTCCACCAGTTCAGCCACGTTTTTACCGAACAGCTGTTCCATATCCTGATAGGTGGCGGGAGTATCCTCGATGACATCATGCAGAAGCGCGGCCATGAGCGTTTCATGGTCGAGCTTCATCTCCGCCAGAATACAGGCGACAGCAACCGGATGGGTAATGTAAGGCTCACCGCTGGAGCGAGTCTGTCCCTCGTGAGCATCACGTGCGACAAGGTAAGCTTGCTTGAGGCGCTTTATCTGGTCCTCAGGCAAGTATTTTTCAATCAGTTGATTGAGACTTTCAAACAGATACAAGGGCGAGCCTTCCGGCTGATGATTAACGACGACCTTCAGCGATAGCGGTAACAGCCTGCAGTTCTGCGGCTTCCTGCTCCTGCTGTTCCTGACGATCACGGACATCCAGAATCTGGTTGGTGATCAGACCTTCTTCGATCTCGCGCAGCGCGATAACGGTAGACTTGTCGTTTTCTTCCGGAACCAGCGGATCTTTACCGCCAACCTGCATCTGGCGAGCGCGACGAGCGGCGACCAGAACCAGGTCAAAACGGTTACCAATTTTTTCTACTGCGTCCTGTACGGTTACGCGTGCCATAAGTGTGATACTCCACGGTTGACGAAATGACTGGGCATCATACTGAGTTGTCCTCAGTCTGCCAACAGTTTGCTGATTAAAGCATCATGACGGGATTTTTGACGGCCCATTCGCAGACGCTCGGCGCGAATAATGGTTTTCAGATCGGACAGCGCCAGATCGAAATCATCATTCACAATAAGGTAGTCGTACTCCGCATAGTGGCTCATTTCCGCGACGGCCTGCGCCATACGCCGGGCAATGACCTCTTCGCTGTCCTGACCGCGACCGCGCAGGCGGCGATCCAGCTCGTCTTTTGACGGCGGTAAAACAAAAATGCTGCGTGCCTGCGGCATTTTCTGACGGATTTGCTGCGCGCCCTGCCAGTCAATATCTAAAAAGACATCCACGCCGGTTGAGAGCACCTGCTCAATCGCCCTGCGTGACGTGCCGTAATAGTTGCCGAAGACTTCGGCGTGCTCCAGAAAGGCATCTTCTTCGATCATACGACGAAATTCGTCATGGTTTACAAAATAATAGTGTTCGCCGTGATTTTCACCCGGACGCACGCCCCTGGTGGTATGGGAGATGGACACCTGAGTGTCATACAGCGGTTGCGTCTTTAGCAGCGCGTTAATCAGGCTGGATTTACCCGCGCCGCTTGGTGCTGAAACAATAAAAAGTGTGCCTTGAGCCATGATGATTTCTTGCTATGCCAGTCGGAGTTTACTTCCTGCACAGTATACACGGGTGAAGGCCAGGATGCAGCGTTTCGGCTGTTCTGCCGCGTTTTTTCTCTAAAACTGGAAGATGGCTCGCGGTACTGATGACAGGTTTCATGCTAGGGAAAAAACTTTTCGATACGTTTTCCATAAGCGAACTTACGCTATCGCCATGTTCTGATTTTGCCGATTTAATAAGCGAAGCAGAGCAACAAGGGAGTGTGGAGATGCGAAGCATAGTAATAATGTTCGGGCTGGGAGGGTGCGCCATTGCACAGGCTTTTTGCCCCGTCTGGTCGCCCGCCCGGGCAGAACTGGAGATGACGGCGCTGGAAAAACAGCTGAGCGACTGGGATCGGGCCTACTATGAGCAGGGCATCAGCCTGGTAGAGGATGAACGCTATGATGCCTTAGAGAAAACGTATCACGACTGGCAGCGCTGCTTCCGGCCCGAAAGCGAGTCTCGTTCGCCGGCGCTGGCGAAAAGCGGCAAGGTACGGCATCCGGTAGCGCATGTTGGCGTCAAAAAGCTGCCGGACAGGCGGGCGGTGGTGCGCTGGATGGTGGGAAAGCAACCGCTGTGGGTGCAGCCAAAACTGGACGGCATTGCCGTGACGCTCTGGTACCGGCATGGGAAACTTGTGCGGGTAATCAGTCGCGGCGACGGGCTGCGAGGAGAAGACTGGACGGAAAAAGCACGCCATATACCCGCTATTCCGCAGCAGATAACGCTGGATGACGATCCCCTGGTTTTGCAGGGCGAACTTTATCTGAAGATGACCGATCACCAGCAGGCCAGCCAGGGCGGCGTTAATGCCCGCGCCGTCGTGGCTGGCGCAATGCGGCGTAATGAGAGCTCGCCGCTATTGGCACAGCTGGGCATGTTTATCTGGGCGTGGCCGGACGGCCCGGAAAAAATGCCGCAGCGCTTACAGCAGTTAAGCAAGGCGGGCTTCAGCATTATGGAAGCCTGGAGCAAGCCTGTTGCCAACGCTGATGAAGTCGCCGACTGGCGCGAACGTTGGTTTCATCAGCCTCTGCCCTTTGTTACGGATGGCGTGGTGATCCACGGTACGCCAGTAAAGGGCGCTTACTGGCTACCCGGCGATAATACCTGGTCAGCAGCCTGGAAATATACGCCGCTGAAAGTGAGCGCAGAGGTTCGCTCAGTCGATTTTCCTATCGGGCGGACGGGAAAAACAGGCGCGGTACTAAATCTGTTACCCGTACAGCTGGATGATAAAAAAGTCAGCCGGGTCAATATTGGCTCGCTTAAACGCTGGCAGGCGCTGGATATCGTGCCGGGCGACAGGGTCGCCATTAGCCTGGCGGGTCAGGGCATCCCCAGGCTTGACGAGGTCATCTGGCGGGTACAAAAACGGGACAGGCCTCCCGTACCGGATGCTGATGCTTTTCATGCTCTGAGCTGTTTTGACTATACGCCTGCCTGTCGCGAGCAGTTTCTGGCCCGCCTTGTCTGGGCAAGCGGCACACAGGCGCTGGCGATGACCGGCGTCAGCCGCAGCAGCTGGCAGCGCCTGATGCAGGCCGGGCAGCTGACCCATCTCTTTTCCTGGCTTGCGCTGACTCAGGAAGATCTGCGGAAAATTGCTGACCTCACGCCCGCCCGCGCAGACTGGCTTTACCACCAATTCTCGCTAAGCCGACGGCAGCCCTTCAGGCGCTGGGTAAAAGCCCTGGGCGTTCCTGTACCGGAAGGTGCCCTGAACGCTATTGAAGATAACGACTGGTCAACGCTACTGGCCCGACGGGAAGAGGCATGGCAGCAGCTACCAGGCATAGGTAAAACGCTGGCCGGGCAAATCGTGCGTTTTCTGCATCACCCTCAGGTGCAGCAGCTGATTGCTTATGCAGACGAGGCAAGGCGATGAACCTTTTAGTGATCGGCATGAGGATAGTTAAATACCGGCAGCCCCAGCCGGAAGCGCAACGCCAGCAGGCGCGCCAGAAAGCCAAACAGCAGCGTGATGATGATGGCCAATTCGTCGGATACCGGCGTTTTCAACAGCAGGATATAGAGCCAGCCGGAAGCAAAAGCGATACCGGCATAAAGCTCCTTCTGGAAAACCAGCGGGATACGGTTGCAGAACATATCGCGCAGCACGCCGCCGAAGACGCCGGTAATCACCGCACTAATAGCCGCAATAATCGAGGCATGGCCCATATCCAGCGCCACTTTGGTGCCGATGATAGAGAAAACGGCCAGGCCCAGCGCGTCCAGCACCAGGAAGACCTTGCGCAAATGCGGCATCAGCGGCGCCAGCTGGGTGGTAATAACGGCAGCCATCGCCACAATGACGATGTATTCGGGGTGTTTTACCCAGCCAAGCGGGTAGTGCCCAAGCAGCATATCGCGCACGGATCCGCCGCCAATGGCGGTAACGGAAGCGATAATAATTACGCCAAACATATCCATTTTACGGCGGCCAGCCGCCAGCGCGCCGGTCATGGCCTCTGCGGTGATCCCAATCAGATAAAAAACAGTAAGTAGCATAACCCGCTCCTGAGCAATCGGCGGCAAGCCTGCAGGATCCCAGACAGGTTGACGAGTGAATTTTTCTAAAAGCCGTTAAGTAAATGAGTTTACCTAATCTGAAAATAAAGTAACCGTGCGCGTCTCCAGGACAACGTTTTATTTTGTTTAAGTTTTTTTGAATCCGCTATTCAGCAATGGGCTTAGCCACCTGACATAGCATGATTAAAAAACTGCACGGCTGGATCCTGAAGTCGGGCAGGCTACCACAAGGACGAGAAAAATGATGGCAGGTGAAATTTTCCGACTGTTGGCAAAAGGGATCCATCCGGAAACAGGCGAGCTGTTGCCGCCAGCTTCTGTTGTGCATACACCCGATGCTATAAGGCTGTTGTTTGCTCTGGCTGAAGAGTTCAGCGGTGTGAATTTCAGTTCTGTAAAACGGCAAGAAAAAGTGAAGCTGACGCCAGAAGAGCGTCGGGAAAAGAATCGAGCGGAAGGGCGGCCTGGCAATGCTTATCTTCCCTGGTCTGAAGAGCAAAAACAGGAGTTGATAGCGCTTTTCCGGCAGGGCCATTCCGTCAGCGAGCTGGCTGGCCTGTGTGAGCGTTCGCCGCGTTCAATCGCCATGCAGTTAGAAAAGCAGGCGCTTATCACGGCGGAACAAGCTGCGGCCTTTAGCTGAAGACTGCGCAGCCTGTACGGCGATCGTTGCCGCAGGTTAAAACCGGATCAGTTTTTCTTTACGAATTCTGATTTCAGCTTCATCGGGCCAAAGCCGTCAATTTTACAGTCGATATTATGATCGCCTTCCACCAGGCGAATGCTTTTTACCCTGGTGCCGATCTTAAGAGGCGTCGAGCTGCCTTTGACCTTGAGGTCTTTGATAACTGTCACGCTGTCGCCGTCAGCCAGCAGATTGCCGTTGGCATCTTTAACTACCAGCGCCTCTGTGGCTTCTGTGTTGCCAGACCAGACGTGGCCGCATTCGGGACAGTTAAACAGGTCGCCATCCTGCCAGCTGTATTCGGAGTGGCATTCAGGGCAGGGAGGAAGAGTTTGCATAAAAACCTTAAAATTATCCGCAGGAAAAGAAGGGGGATTTTAGCCTGGTGCCGCCTGTAAAACTATTCATCTTTGACGATATGCGCCAGGCACAGGGTTCATGCACTCACCAGTGATAAAAGTGTACGGCGGACAATAACTGTTTATGCATTGGGTCAATCATCTTACCAACCAGTTGGCTGTACGGCTCATAAAGAGCAAATTTGCGGGATAGCGATCGGGCTCACTCATGTTTTCTTCGCATGGTTGGGGACAATACGGAGGGAGCGGAAGATTTTATTGTTATCTCTACGCGAGTGGAGCCGTTCTAATCTGATTTGTTTTTTACCATCTTACCACTGTCGTTTATACGATATGTTCCGCTATCTACAATGAAATAAAGGCCGGTATTCCTGCTATTGTTAACCATAATGAGCGAATCTTTATCAATACAATTTACTGGCGGTTTCATATCATTAAAACAGAGTCGGTCATACCCATCGGTTTCTTTATATCCATCACCAAAATCCCAAAAAATGACGGTGAAAAAACCATCCCGGGCCGGCCTTGGGATGTTATACCTGTTCTTGAGGATTTCCTTGTTTTTCAACCACCAATTAATTTTCCCTTGTTCAGTTAGAGGGAAATTCTTTACTAAAACATCGCTATAGTTATGTCTTTGGTGAACAGCTATGATCTTCACAGGACGTAACGACAACAAGAGGAGGTAAACCAGCAGGGTGCAACTAATAAGTAATGACGCACAAAACGCTTTTTTAATTTTAGATTTCATTGCGCTCACCTGTAATCTCTACAGTAGCTTCCATATTGGTCATGAATGGCCTGAAGCCAAACTGGTTGTATCGCTGGAGCACGAACCAGATACGGAAAAAATGGAACTGACTAAATTTTGTTTTCAAAATATCATCGCTATTCAAACCAAAATGGTCCTGTACCTTGTAATGTACCACTGTCCGGTAGCGATCATTATCAATATGCAGTGATTTTATAGTGATATGTGTAGCCCAGGTATCATGAACGGTAATGCCCATACCATTGTAATTATCCTGGAATCTGTCGAACTTTGGTAACTTACTACTTAGTATTGCATCTCTTAGTCTGTCCTTGTTTTCAACTGGAAAATTTTTTCTTTCCCAGTCTATACCTGTGCTAAATGCTTTTGATAACAAAATGCGTGTGCTTTTTTCCTCGGAAACATCTCTAATTATCTGTTCTTTCAATGCCCTGTTCAGCGCTGCATCCCGGAAAGTGGCACCCTTTTCGTTCTGCATGTGGTCGATCATCTTTTCAATCAGATGGCTGTATGGGCCATAAAGGGAAAATGTGCGTGATAGCGATCGGAGCTCCCCAAACAGGATAATGGCGCACTGCTGGCGAGTAATTTTCTCACCGGCTCCGCGCAGATTGCAGCAGAACATGGACTGAGGGCGATCCAGTGAGGAACGTCGGGTTAACGTATAAGGATCGACCCGATCGGAAATATAATTCAGCTGGTATTGGGATTTCAGCTCTGCTTCGGAAAGGTCACCACAGCGCATATCGTCGGCGTTGTAGTCGTCCATGCGTTTCCGAGACTTGAAAAAGGTACAGGGGAACTCCAGGGCTGGCATAACTTCGCCTCCTTGCGTGCAATAATCCATAAGTGCGTTCAGATAAAGCCAAATTATACGCCGCTGACGCGGCCTGTATAATATTAGATGCTCGGCAGACAAAAATTAGGAATATGGCCCGATTTTAGCGTCTTTTTCTGCATTGGGTGGCACCAGATGAAAACATCTTAAGGTACGTTCCGTATGGCTGGTGTAAGTCCTGGAAAAAACGATGATTTTAGTACTGTCTCAACCTGCGAGGACGGACTTACTCTTTTTTAAGTTTGATTATTTCACCCTCTTTTTTCATCCGATATTCGCCATCATTTAATGTAAATATAGTGCCTCTGTTCCTGCTGGAACTGATTGAAAATACCCTGTCCTTTTCAATACAATTTACAGGCGGGTTCATATCATTAAAGCAAAGCCTGTCATTTTTACCTTCTTCTTTATAACCCTCACCAAATAACCAGAATGTCACATAAAAATGACCATCACTGTCAGGTTCAGGAATGCCATGTTTATCTTTTAACATACCTTTGTTTTTTAACCATCAGTTAATCTTTCCTTTATCCGTTGGCGGAAAAATGGTGACCAGAACATCACTGAAACCACTACTTCTGTGGTGAACGGCTATGATCTCCATGGGGTGCCCCTCAAGCCGTTCTCCTGCCTTAATCCATGCCTGCATCTGAATATCTGTCAGCTTTGCCATAGTGTTGCATTAACATTGAATAGTGCTTTGTACCCAAGCTGGAGCGAGGAAAGTACTTTGGGTACAAAGAAAATGCGCGATGTTATGCAACAGCATGAAAATAATAAAGCCCGCAATTAGCGGGCTTTATTGGTTTTCTGCTACTGAGTGCGACTGTATGCAACTTTACTCAATGTTCTGGATCTGTTCACGCATCTGCTCAATCAGCACCTTCAGCTCAATAGCCGAAGTGGTAACCTCTGCATTGATTGATTTAGACGCCAGCGTATTCGATTCGCGGTTAAATTCCTGCATCATAAAGTCGAGGCGGCGGCCCACCGCTTCTTTCTTTTTCAGGATGTTATAGGTTTCTTTAACATGCGCTTCCAGACGATCCAACTCTTCCGCCACGTCCACGCGCTGCGCCAGCATAATCAGTTCCTGCTCAACCCGATTACTGTCCAGCTGAACCTGAGCCTCTTCCAGTTTGGTAACCAGACGTTCGCGCTGCCATTTCAACACGTCCGGCATCTGCGCACGTACTTTAGTCACTTCAGTACTGACGCCTTCCAGCCGTTGTTCAATCAATGATTTTAACGCGGCGCCTTCCGTTTCACGGGCGGCGATAAAGTCGTCCAGAGCGCTGTCCAGCGCGCTTAACAACTCTGCGGAAATGGCATCCAAATCCTGCTCTTCTGCTGACATGACGCCAGGCCAGCGCAAAATATCGACCGGATTGATTTCGCCCTCGTCGCTCTGCATTTTGACCCAGTTGGCGGCTTTAACCAGCTGGATAGCCAGTTTTTCATTCAGCACCAGAGAGCTCTGCGCGCGCGCGTCTGCGTCAAAACGCAGATTACACTCGATTTTACCCCGGGTCAGTCGGTTGCGAATACGTTCGCGGATCACCGGCTCCAGGCCGCGAAACTGCTCGGGCAGACGGATATAGGTTTCTAAATAGCGCTGGTTTACGGAACGAAGCTCCCAGGCTGCGCTGCCCCATTCGCCTTTGGTTTCACGCCGGGCGTAGGCGGTCATACTGCGGATCATTATGCGTACCCGTTTTCAGAATAAGTTCAGGTGATTATAGCGGTGCCGGCCTTGCCTTAACAGGCATCTGGTCAAACTCTGACAAATCAATGGGATTGAGGCGGCGCTTACTATCGCGCCAGCTGCGCAGAAACCGCGTTGCCAGCAGGCTGTCATAGGCATTCGGCTGTGAAATCCGTATAATGCGCAGCCAATCACGATTTTCAAGCCGGAGAAAAACCATGCGTCCAGCAGGCCGTAATGCCCATCAGGTGCGTCCCGTCACCCTGACTCGCCACTACACCAAACATGCGGAAGGCTCCGTTCTGGTTGAATTCGGTGAAACCAAAGTCCTTTGCACCGCCACCATTGAGGAAGGCGTGCCGCGCTTTCTGAAAGGACAGGGCCAGGGCTGGGTAACCGCAGAATATGGCATGCTGCCACGCGCTACTCATAGCCGTAACGCTCGCGAAGCGGCCAAAGGCAAGCAGGGCGGCCGCACGCTGGAAATTCAGCGTCTGATTGCCCGTTCCCTGCGAGCAGCGCTGGATCTGAAAGCGCTGGGCGAGTTCACCATCACGCTGGACTGCGACGTCCTGCAGGCGGATGGCGGCACGCGTACCGCTTCTATTACCGGCGCCTGCGTAGCGCTGGCAGATGCGCTTAATCATCTGGTCGCTATCGGCAAGCTGAAAGCCAACCCGATGAAGGGGATGGTCGCCGCCGTGTCTGTCGGCATCGTCAACGGCGAAGCGTTATGCGATCTGGAATATGTCGAAGATTCCGCTGCGGAAACCGACATGAACGTAGTCATGACCGAAGATGGCCGCATGATTGAAGTGCAGGGCACGGCAGAAGGCGAGCCGTTCAGCCATGACGAGCTGCTGACGCTGCTGTCGCTGGCTCGCGGCGGTATTGATACGCTGATTCAGGCGCAGAAAGCGGCGCTACAAGACTGATTTCCCCAGGCGACCAGAGAGTCGCCTTTTTTAATGATTGAGGAGCGAGACATGAAAGCCTGGCAGCGCCAATTTATCGAATTTGCTATTAATAAGCAGGTCCTGAAATTTGGAGAGTTCACGCTGAAATCCGGACGTAAAAGCCCCTATTTCTTTAACGCGGGCTTGTTTAACACGGGCCGTGACCTGGCGCTGTTAGGCCGTTTCTATGCGCAGGCGCTGGTGGATTCCGCTATCGATTTCGATCTGGTGTTCGGCCCGGCCTATAAAGGCATTCCTATCGCTACTACCACCGCCGTTGCGCTGGCCGATCACCACGACCGCGATGTGCCTTACTGCTTCAACCGTAAGGAAGCGAAGGACCACGGCGAAGGCGGAACGCTGGTCGGCAGCCCGTTACAGGGCCGTATTATGCTGGTAGATGACGTTATTACCGCCGGTACCGCTATTCGCGAATCGATGGAGATTATCTCGGCGAATAAGGCGACCCTGGCCGGCGTGCTGATTTCGCTGGATCGTCAGGAGCGAGGCCGCGGACAGGCGTCGGCTATTCAGGAAGTGGAGCGCGATTACGGCTGCAAGGTTATTGCCATCATCACGCTGAACGATCTGATTAGCTACCTGGAAGAGAAACCGGAGCTGGCCGATCATCTGGCCGCCGTCCGGGCCTACCGCAAAGAGTACGGTATCTGACGAATGCGGGCCGCGAGTTGCGGCCCTTTCATTTCACACCGGCTGGAAGGCCAACTGCGGCCTTCTCGATTCAGATCAGCTGGCAGGCCAACCGCGGCCTTCCCGATTCAGATCAGCTGGCAGGCCAACTGTGGCCTTCCCGATTCAGACCGGCTGACAGGCCAACTGCGGCCTTTTCGATTCAGACCAGCTGACAGGCCAGCAGCGGCCAGCGCGTTTCAAATTCCACCGTCGGGCGATAGCGGAAGTCGGAACGCACAAAGCGCGACAGCAAACCTTCACAGAAAGCCAGCAGCTGCGAGGCCAGCAGCGCCTCCTCCGTCTGGAATCCTTCGCCGGTACGCATTTTCTGCTCGCGCAGCACCTGCTTCAGCTGCACCTCAATCCGTTCGAACAGCTGGTTAATTCTGCTTTGCAGGCGGTCCTGCTCGAACATCAACGCATGGCCGGTCAGAATACGTGATAAGCCCGGATTACGCTCACCAAAGCCCAGGATCAGCTGGATAATCAGCCGTAAACGCGGCAGCGTCTCTTTTTCATCCTGCAAGATTAGATTGATGCGCGTAATCAGGCTGTCTTCAATAAACTCAATCAGGCTGTCAAACATGCGGGTTTTGCTGGGAAAGTGCCGGTAAAGCGCAGCTTCAGAAACCCCCACGCTTGCCGCCAGTTTGGCGGTAGTGATCCGCTGGCTACCATCGCTGGATTCCAGCATCTGCGCCAGCGCCTGCAGTATTTCTTCGCGACGATTCCTTTTCGCACTTTTTTTCTCTGCCATGTCCTGAAAGACCCCTGAAATATCACCATGTACGGGCAAGCGCCCACGCAACATCCGTGAGCCATCACGCTCACGGTGGAAATAAGGACGGGTACTCTGGTCGGTCGTTACTGACGACCCGAGTGGCCGAAGCCGCCTTCGCCGCGCACGCTGGCGTCGAAGTCATTAACCAGATTGAATTCAGCCTGAACGACCGGTACAAACACCATTTGCGCGATACGCTCGCCTGGCTCAATGCTGAACGTCTCCTGGCCGCGGTTCCAGACGGAAACCATCAGCTGTCCCTGATAATCGGAGTCGATTAGCCCGACCAGGTTGCCCAGCACCACGCCATGCTTATGGCCGAGGCCGGAGCGCGGCAGGATAACGGCCGCCAGCTGCGGGTCGCCAATATGGATAGCCAGGCCGGTCGGTACCAGCGTGGTCGCGCCCGGCGCCAGCTGTACCGCCTCGTCCAGGCAGGCGCGCAGATCGAGACCAGCGGAGCCGGAAGTGGCATAGGCGGGCAGAGGGAAAGTGGTGCCCACGCGCGGGTCTAAAATCTTAACGTCGATTTTTTTCTTCATAACGGCTGACTATCTCGTCCAGTAATTGTTGGCCCAGGAGCTGCTTATCGCCGAGCGGTAAGGCTTTATTCCCTTCCTGCCAGAAAAGATGCAGGGCATTGGTATCGCTGTTGAAACCGTGCCCGGCTTTTGAAACATCGTTGGCGCAAATCAGATCCAGATTCTTCCGAATCCTTTTTTGCCGGGCGTATTCTTCCACATTCCGGGTTTCCGCTGCAAACCCCACCACGTACGGGCGATTTTGCTGCATGGCCGCGACGCCCGCGACGATATCCGGATTTTTAATCATCTTCAGCAGGATTTCGTCGCCCTGCTTTTTGATTTTCTCGCTGGAGACTTCCGCAGCGCGGTAGTCGCCGACGGCAGCGGCCGCGATAAAAATCTGCTGTTCGGCGGCGCTGGCCATCACCGCCTGCTGCATTTCCAGCGCGCTTATCACGTCGATACGTTTGACGCCCGGCGGCGTGGCTAAGGCGACCGGCCCGGCGACCAGCGTCACGTTAGCGCCCCGTTTTGCGGCGGCGGCAGCCACGGCGAAGCCCATTTTACCCGAGCTGTGGTTGCTAATGAACCGGACTGGATCAAGCGATTCGCGGGTTGGGCCAGCGGTTACCATCACATTAAGGTGCGTTAAATCGTGCTGCGGCGTCGCCCAGCGGACGGCTTCGTCCACGATAGTCAGCGGATCTAACATACGGCCCGGCCCGACGTCGCCGCAGGCCTGGCTGCCGCTGTCCGGCCCCCAAATCATCAGGCCGCGCGCCTGCAAAACCTGAAGATTATGCTGCGTGGCGGCGGCACGATACATCTGCTGGTTCATGGCGGGAACGACGGCAACAGGCGCCGCCGTCGCCAGGCAAATCGTGGTAACCAAATCGTTAGCCATGCCTGCGGCGACGCGAGCGATAAGATCGGCCGTGGCGGGTGCCAGGATCACCAGATCAGCCCATTTTCCCAGTTCGATATGCCCCATCGCCGCTTCCGCCGCCGGATCGAGCAGGTCGTCGCTGACCGGATGACCCGATACGGCCTGTAGACTCAGCGGCGTGATAAATGCTTTGGCTGCGGCAGTCAGCACGACGCGCACTTCCGCCCCGCGATCGCGCAGGCGTCTTACCAGCTCAGGCGCCTTGTAGGCAGCGATACCGCCGCTTACGCCCAGCACAATACGTTTACCGGTTAATGTCATAGTTTCTGCTCCATTGAGCCAGCAGGGCGCCCGCGCGCCGGAATTCCGCCATTTTATCATAATCCCTGCCTGCTGACTTTTAGCACAACGACCGTACTGTAAAGCAGCCCGGCAGACGGAAAAATGCATGGAAAACTACTGTATATAATGCCATGATTTAGCCAGCTACGGAAGGAGAAAGCGGATGAAGAAGCCATGGAAAAAAATGCCACCGCGCGAAAAGCTGGTGGCAGGCGGGGCCGGCACGTTAACGGATACGGAACTGCTGGCGATTTTTTTACGTACCGGCGCGCGCGGTGTCCACGTAATGACGCTGGCGCAACAGCTGCTGGAGGAGTTCGGTTCGCTGCACCGGCTGATGACGGCGGACAAAGACGCGTTTTTACGGGTGAAAGGCGTAGGCGTGGCGAAGTATGCCCAGCTGAATGCCATTGCCGAACTGGGCAGGCGTTTTTTCACCTGTGCGGATTCGGTAAAACAGGCCATGCAAAGCCCGGGCGATATGGTGAATTTCCTGCACAGCAAGCTGGCGCATCGTGAACGGGAAATATTTATGGTGGTTTTTTTTGATAATCAGCATCGGGTCATTCACACCAGTGAAATGTTTGCGGGCACGATAGCCAGCGTAGAGGTGCATCCGCGTGAAATCGTGCGTGAAGCGCTGAAGCAAAACGCGGCGGCGATTATCCTGGCGCATAACCATCCCTCGGGCATTTCGGCGCCCAGCATGGCAGATCGCGATGTGACTCAACAGGTTAACGACTGCTGCAAGCTGTTTAACATCCGCGTGCTTGACCATATTGTTATCGGTCAGGGCGAATATGTTTCCTTTGCGGAAAAAGGCTGGCTGTAATGCGGAAAAAAGCGGCAAACCGTGTTTTTTCCCACGTAGCGGCGGTGCTTTTTCCGTTCAAATGCGGCAATTTTGCGCGATCCAAAGGGATCTTTATCTGTTCGGGACTTGAGCACCAGCGTTGCAGGGCGTATACTACGCCACCTTTGAGAATCTCGGGTTTGGCATTTGGGCCTGCTCAGCGGGTTCACATAGAACTCGCCTGGATGGGCTAAGAGCCTGACGAGGCGGCCAAGACCTTATTTTTAAAGCTCGAGCTTATTTGATTTTTGGAGAATTGACATGTCACGAGTCTGCCAGGTAACTGGAAAGCGTCCGGTGACGGGTAACAACCGTTCCCACGCAATGAACGCGACGAAACGCCGTTTCCTGCCGAACCTGCACTCTCACCGTTTCTGGGTTGAGAGCGAAAAGCGCTTCGTTACACTGCGCGTATCTGCCAAAGGCATGCGCGTAATTGATAAAAAGGGTATTGAGACGGTTCTGGCCGATCTGCGTACCCGCGGTGAGAAGTACTAAGGTAAGGAACTGAAACATGGCTAAAGGTATTCGTGAGAAGATCAAGCTGGTTTCTTCTGCTGGTACAGGTCACTTCTATACCACCACGAAGAACAAGCGTACTAAGCCGGAAAAACTGGAACTGAAGAAATTCGATCCTGTTGTCCGCCAGCACGTGATCTACAAAGAAGCTAAAATCAAGTAATTGACTTTAGCGACTGAAAAACCCTGCCTCGGCGGGGTTTTTTCTTTTGTGCGCCTGAAAACATTTGCACGTCTGAAAACATCTGTACGCCTGAAAACATCTGCGGGAGGTTTGTATGCCGGAATTACCAGAGGTTGAAACCAGCCGACGCGGTATCGAACCGCACCTTGTCGGCGCCACCATTCTGCACGCCGTGGTGCGCAACGGCCGGTTGCGCTGGCCGGTCTCGCATGAAATCCACAGCCTCAGCGACCAGCCGGTACTCAGCGTACAGCGCCGCGCCAAATATCTGCTGTTGGAGCTGCCTGAAGGCTGGATCATCATCCATCTTGGCATGTCCGGCAGTCTACGCGTGTTGTCAGAAGAAGCACCGCCGGCGAAGCATGACCATGTGGATTTGGTGATGAGCAACGGCAAAGTGCTGCGCTATACCGATCCTCGCCGCTTTGGCGCCTGGCTGTGGAGCAGCGATCTGGCCGCCAGTAACGTACTGGCCCATCTTGGCCCGGAGCCGCTGAGTGAAGCTTTTAACGCGGATTACCTGTTTGAGAAGTCGCGCAGCAGGCGTACGCCGGTCAAGCCCTGGCTGATGGACAACAAGCTGGTGGTGGGCGTTGGCAACATTTACGCCAGCGAATCGCTGTTTGCCGCCGGGATCCATCCCGATCGACCGGCAATGGCGTTGACCAGAGAAGAAGTGGTTCTGCTGACGGAAACGATCAAGGCCGTGCTGCTGCGATCGATTGAGCAGGGCGGCACCACGCTGCGTGATTTCCTGCAGTCGGACGGTAAACCGGGCTATTTCGCGCAGGAGCTACAGGTCTATGGCCGTGCTGGCGAACCCTGCCGCGTTTGCGCTACGCCGATCGTAGGCGCCAAACACGCGCAGCGCAGCACCTTCTATTGCCCGACCTGTCAGAAATAATCAGGCGGAGAGCTTTGCCAGCAGCGCGCTGTGCACCGACGGCGGCAGGAAAGCGCTGACGTCGCCGTGATGGCGCGCCACCTCTTTGACCAGCGTGGAAGAGATAAACGAATATTTTTCTGAAGGCATCAGAAACACGCTTTCCAGCTCCGCCAGCAGGTGCCGATTCATATGCGCCAGCTGCATTTCGTATTCAAAATCGGACACCGCCCGCAGGCCGCGCACCAGGACGTTGGCCTGCTGATCCCGCGCGAAGTTCGCCATCAGATCGCTGAATCCTACCACTTCCACATTCGGCAAGTGTGCGACCACCTGTTGCGCCAGCACCACGCGTTCATCCAGCGAGAACATCGGCTTTTTACTGGGGCTGGCGGCAATAGCCAGGACGATATGGTCAAACATTAACGCGGCGCGCGTGACGATATCCAGATGACCGTTGGTCATGGGATCGAAAGTGCCGGGATAGATCGCTTTTGTGCTCATAGGCCGCCTTTGCCGGAAGCGTGGGAAGAGTGGTTCAGCGCCCAGAGCGCCGTGTATTTATTGAAGGTGTACTGCGCGTTAACCACGGCAAGCAGCCAGCCCTGTTTGCCATCCAGAAAACCGGCGCGCAGCACCAGCGTTTTCAGGAAGGCGCCCAGCGTATGGGCGAAAATTGAAAACAGGCCGCACTTTTTCCCCTGGTGGTGACGCTGCTTCGCCCAGGCTTCGGCATAGGCGAACTGCTTCCACTGAAACGCAGAGAAATCGCGGCAGGTCAGATGCAGCAGATCGCCCTTTAGCGCCACCACCTGCGCCCCTCTGGCTTCCAGCGATTCATGCACCTGATGATCGTTATAGCCGTATTCACGTGGATAGAGACGAGTCACGCGGTCAGGATACCAGCCGCTATGGCGCATAAAACGCCCCAGAAACAGATTGCGGCGGCCCAGGCTATAAACCGTGGCTGGCGCGGCAGGCTGTTGCAGCACGGATTCGATAGCGGCGCGCAGCTGCGGCGTCACGCGCTCGTCGCTGTCGATCATCAAAATCATCGGATGCGTGGCATAGCTTTGCGCCAGCTGGCGCTGTTTGCCGTAGCCGTGCCATTCGCGGGAGTGAAACACTTTGGCGCCGTGGCGGGCGGCGATTTGCGGCGTGCCGTCGCTGCTGCCGGAGTCCAGCAGCACAATCTCGTCGGCCCAGTTCACGGACTCCAGACATTCCGGCAGCAGCTCGGCTGCGTCTTTAGCGATCAGCACGACCGACAGAAGCTGACGTGAAGGCATTTAGTGATTCCGCTGTGGCAGATAGGGTTCAAGTAACTGTAGCAGACGCTGTAGCGCGCCCTGATTCTGGTGCAGTACCTCTACCGCATGGCGGCCGTAGTAAAGACGATAGTCTTCGTCGGTCAGCAGCGTGCCGATCTCTTTATCCAGCGAGTCGGCATCGGTTACGGCGATCAGGCCGTCCGCCTGCTGAAGTTTTGCACAGATATCTTTGAAGTTAAACGTATGCGGCCCCATCAGCACGGGGATAGCATGTGCGGCGGCCTCGAGCGGATTATGCCCGCCGCGCTCCACCAGGCTGCCGCCGACGAAAGCCAGATCGGCGATGCCGTAGAGCAGCATCAGTTCGCCCATCGTATCGCCAATCACCACCTGGGTGCCGCTGGAAGGGATCTCGCCGCTGCTGCGTAGCGTGTAGCTGAAGCCGGCCTTTTGCGTCATGTCGCGAGCCGTGTCGAAACGTTCCGGATGGCGCGGTACCAGGATGAGCAGCAAAGAAGGAAAACGCGCCAGGAGCTTGCGGTGCGCTTCCAGAATAATGCTTTCCTCGCCTTCGTGCGTGCTGGTGGCTATCCATACCGGACGACGCGGCGCCCACTGCCGACGCAGCGTGACCGCGCGGGCGGCCAGCTCGGGCGTTACGGAAATATCGAACTTCAGGCTGCCGGTCACCGCCAGCTGGGAACGCTTCAGGCCAAGCGCCACAAAGCGTTCGCCGTCTTCCTCGTTCTGCGCCGCGATCAGCGTAATCTTTTGCAGCAGACGCTGCATAAATTTACCGAGCTTGCCGTACCCTTTCGCCGAACGCTCCGACAGGCGGGCGTTCGCGATTACCAGCGGGATTTTTCGGGCGTGAAGCTGCGCGATCATATTCGGCCACAGCTCGGTTTCCATAATGATGACCAGCCGCGGGCTGACATTATCCAGAAAACGGTTCATCGAGCCGGGCAGATCGTAAGGCAGATAGACGTGATGAACATCTTTACCGAAGGCGGAAGCCGCTCGTTCCGAACCGGTCGGCGTCATGGTCGTCACGGTAATCGGCATCGTGGGATAACGGTGGCGCAGCGCCCTGACCAGCGGCACGGCGGCCAGCGTCTCGCCGACAGAAACGGAGTGCAGGAGTATACCGTCCGGCTTGACCTTGCCTTTACAGTAGCCGTAGCGTTCGGCCCAGCGCTTCCGGTAGGCGGGCGCTTTTCTGCCGCGTAACCAGAGCCGGAGCCAAATCAGCGGCTGAATAAGATAGAGCAGGACGGAATAAATTGTTGTCATCACAGTGTTTACGAATTACGGAGTGACTCGCGTCAGAAAGTGCCGGAAAAGAGAAACATTACCGCATGTTAGCAGATAAGTCGCGCATGCTCACACCTTCTTCTCAGGCCTGTCGCAACACTTGTTGATATAGCGCATGAAGCTGCCCTGCCAGGCGCTGCGGCGAGCAGGGGAGAACGCGCTCCCGGGCCGCATCGCCCATGCGCGCATCAACGCTTCTGAGCGGGATGGCCTGCGCGGCGGCG
Organism: Erwinia wuhanensis; assembly: GCF_030484085.1. Taxonomy (NCBI): domain Bacteria; kingdom Pseudomonadati; phylum Pseudomonadota; class Gammaproteobacteria; order Enterobacterales; family Erwiniaceae; genus Erwinia; species Erwinia wuhanensis. The sequence goes on along the minus strand of NZ_JAUJUH010000010.1, from coordinate 80,124 downwards.
CTCAGTGCCACAATATCCAGCGCGTCGCAAACGTAGCCCTGCTCGCCGTTAACGATAAACTCTGCGCCGCCGCAGGTGTCGCTGGTGATGACCGGCAGACCGCAGGCCATCGCTTCCAGGATCACGTTAGGGAAAGGATCGTAAAGCGTGGGCAGGATCAGCGCGTCGGCCGCATGGTAATAAGGGATCACGTTGTGCTGCACGCCGACAAAGTGGACGCGTTTTTCGCAGCCCAGCGCGCGGGCGTGGCTAAGATAGCGGGCCTGCTGTTTATCCTGACCCACCACCAGCAGGTGCGCTTCGGTAGCGGCCAGGGCGCTGATGGAGGCCCTTAATCCTTTGCGCTCGAAACCGGAACCGACGTAAATAAACACTTTGGCTTCGTCAGGCAGACGCAACGACGCGCGCGCCTGCTGGCGCTCGGCCGGCGTGGCAGGCTGAAAGCGCTGCGCGTCAATCGCGTTGTAGATCACCGCGAACTTCTCTTCCGGCACCTGAAAACAGCGCATGATATCGTTTTTTACCATCAGCGAATTACAGATGATTTTTTTCAGCGCAGGTGAGCGGAACATCTCTTCTTCCGCCGCCATCACATAGCGATGATAAGGGCTTAAATCGGCCAGCAGCTTTTGCACGGGCGAAACGATGCGCGCTCTTTGCGCCAGCCAGACGCGATGCACGCCGTCGCCGGCGCGAAAAATATCGCAGCCCGCAATGCGCTCGTGGCTTTGTACGATATCAAACTTCTCTCGCTGCCAGCATGCACGCGCCGCCAGCGCAAAGCCGCGCTCGCGCGAGATGCGTCCCCATTTTTTCGGGTTACAGATATGCAGGTGCCATTCCGGTTTCGGCTCGCCCTGCCAGCTGCGGGTGATGATGTTCAGATCCAGACTGTCATCGTCCAGCGCCTCCAGCGCCCGCGAAATAAACCGCTCCGCGCCGCCGTCCGGGCGATATTTTTGCCGCACTATAGCCAGTCGTACTTTACTCATCCAGATAGTTCCTTGCGGCTTTGACCACGTCATCAAGTGGGATGGCAGAAAGATAACGGGTCTCGGTCCTGGTATTAATGCTGTCCGGCGAAGGGAGAGGCGCATAGTCGCCGGCCCAGATCACCTGATTATTGTCGCCCCAGGGACGCCACTGCTTAAGCTTGGTCGGGCCAAACAGCGCGATGCACGGCGTATCCAGCGCGGCGGCCATATGCATCGGCGCGGAATCGACGCCGATAAACAGGCGGGCATGATCGATCAGCGAAGCCAGCTGCGGCAGCGACAGCTTTCCGGCCAGCGAAATCGCTTTGCCGGGACACAGCGAGAGAATATGGTCGATCATCGCCAGCTCTTTTTTGTCCGGCGCGGCGGTCAGCACGATATCGATCTGCTCAGAGGCCAGCGCGGCGATCAGCCCGGCCACTTTGTCATCTTCCCAGCATTTAAAAATCCAGCGCGAGGTAGGCTGGATAACGATATAGGGACGCGTAACCTTGCTTTGCGCCAGCACGGTTTGCGTATGTGACCAGTCGCTTTCGCTGTAGTGCATCGCTGCCGGGAAACCGGAAAAGGGAATATTCAGCGGCTGTAGCGCGGCCAGGTTTTGCTCAACGGTATGCAGCTGGCTGTGGTTGCTGGTGGACACGAGGTGCGTATGCGCCCGTTGCCAGAAGGCGTTGCGACGCTTGTTGTAAGCGAACCCAATCCGAACCGGCGCGCCGGAAAGGGCGGTGATAATCGCGCTGCGCCACTGATCGGCCAGGTTGATGACCAGATCGTAGCCTTCCTGGCGGATCGCCTTAAGCAGCGCGGCTTCATGGCGCAAATGCGCCAGCGTTCCCTCGTTTTTCCATTTGCGATCGATAAAGCGCAGCTGACGAATATGCGGATGCGCCTGCAGCATCGGCAGCGTCTCTTTATAGAGCAGCACGTCGACGGCGGCCTGCGGATAGCGCTGGCGCAGCGCCTCAATAACCGGCGTGGTAAGCAGCATATCGCCATGGTGACGCAGCTTGATCAGCAAAATCTTTCGCGGCGCAAAGGAGGCGGGAATCGACGAAGAAATGGCCATACTCATGGGATCTCAAAATAAAGTGGACCGATTGTAAGGGAAAGCTCGTGCAGGAAAAAGGCGCCGCGCATTACGAACGACGCCAGCGGTAAATCCGGATCAGCCAGAGCAACAGCTGATACCACTGTTTAACGCCGCGCGCGTTGCGCAGCATCCTTCCCGGCGTTTTGCTGGCGAGCAGATCCGCTATCATCGCCTGCCGTGCTTCAGCATCAGGTTCACGCCGTAAAGCGTGGCAAACGGTCAGCGCCTCTTTGGTTACCTGACGATAAATTGCCGGACCAATTTTAACTTTATCGCGATAGCGCAGGTTGATCTCATCCAGCATCCGGGCGATTTTCAGATAATGCCGTTGATACTCGACGTTTGCCATACCGCTGCGTTTGCGGTTGCTGATGGACTGGTCGTGAACGTAATACCGGTACAAAACCTTATCGGTGTAGCGAACGCGGCGAGCGTTCAGCATGAGTTCGGTCGTCCACGGGATATCCTGATGGTGCAGGCCGGGTTCAAACTGTAGGTGCAGCTGGTCGATTAGCGAACGGCGATAGATACCCAGCCACACGACGTGCAGATAGCGGTTGGACGCCAGCGCCTTGTTCAGCCATTCTGCGCCGCTCAGCACCGGCGTAGCCTGTAGACGGTCGGCAGGGATAAGCGTTTTTGCCCGGCCCGATCCCCAAAAAACGCGCTCGGCGTTACACTGCGCCACGTCCAGATCGTCCTGTTCCGCCATGGCGATCAGCGTGCTGTACATCTCTGGCGAAAGCGTATCGTCGGCGTCGGGGAAAGTGACATATTTGCCGCGCGCTATCGCCAGCCCGGCGTTGCGGGCGCGGGAAACGCCGCCGTTAGCCTGGTCGATCACGGTGATATGGTCATATTCGCTGGCGTAGCGGTGCGCCAGCTGCGCCGAAGCATCCGTCGAGCCGTCATTGACGATGATGATTTCCAGCGAGGCCAGCGTTTGCGCCAGCATAGAGTCGATAAAAGCCTGAAAGCTGGTTCCGGCGTTGTACATCGGGACGATCGCGCTCAGCAAAGGCGCTGAGGAGGTATCTTGCGGTTTCATGCTCAGGATGACGTCTTCTTTTCTTGTAATGGCCGCTTGCGCGCGCAGATAAAATCATAAATATCGTCGAGCTTGCGATTATCCAGCTCGTAAAGCTGCTCGACGGGATGATTAAACTTATACAGGGCGTGAAAAACAAACGACGACGGCGCGATATGATTCGGCCCGATTAACAGCACGTCGCCCAGCGGACGCTGCTCTTCAACGCAGCAAGGCCCGTAGATCAGGATCACTGGCACATTTTGCGAGTCAGCGATGTAGATGTTGCCCGAGTCGGAGGCGATGTAAAAATCCATCTGGCTGATGGCGTAGGGCAGGCCTTCCAGCGAAACCTTACCGATCATGTTAACGATGTTATCGCTTTCACCCACCACTTTATTGAGCTCGTGCAGGCGAGTAAGTTCATTTGGCGCGCCAAAAACATAAAACAGGCAGGGCAGCCCGCTCAGCCTGTCGAACAGGGCTTTCCAGATCGTCGGCGGAATGGTTTTCGCCTGGTTGCCGGCCGAAATACTGATGCCGATTTTGATCTTGTCCGTTCTGAACACTTCTTCCGGCGTAGTGTCCGGCTTCAGCAGCGGCAGCGTGGCGTGCTTGGGATAGCTTTCTTTGGTCAGCGAACGATCGGCCAGCCTGAGGTAGTTTTCCAGGGTTAGCGAATACTTATCATGTTCCACGGTGCCGGTCGCGGTCAGATAAAAGATCCCCTGATACCATTTGCGGCGGTACATCGACAGAAACTGCTTGTTGCTCGCGTTACAGCAGGCGGCATAAAACAGATTGGTATTATTGGGATGCAGCAGATAGACGTTTTCATAGCGATTCATCAGCTTCAGGGCCAGCTTCAGCTTGCTGTACGTGCTGCTTTTATGCTCTTCAATATAAAAAATGTCCGCCAGCGTGCTGTCGTGCTCCGCCAGCGGTGCAACGGTACGGCTCAGCAGCGCGTCGCTCTTTTCAAGATGCGCCAGCAGGGGGGTGATATTGACAAAATCGCCGATTTTCGCCGTCTGGATCACCAGATTACGGGCCTCTTTTTTATGGCTGAGTTTCATCAACAGCTTAAAAGGCAGTAAAAGTAAAAACAGCAACACATAATTCACGCTCTGTTCTCCCTGAGCGAAAAGTGCCGGTATTCAGCTGCCACAGATGACGTTTGTAACGTTTTCACCGTGCTCTGATAGCCGTTTTCGGTTATGAGCGTATTCATACTGAAACCTTAAAAGATAAAAATGCGCGTCCGGCCAGGCCAGGGAGCGCGCCAGAATAATGTCTGACCCTCTCAGACATCTCCGATCCGCAAACGTTGCGTGGGCCTAAGAAGCGATCAGCGCAAGATACTGTTTGCAGATTGCTTCGATGCTGTAAGCCTCCAAATCAAGCTGTGAAACATCAGGCGGGTTTGACCAGACGTCCGCGATAGTGTCCGCCAGCGAATCCACATCCAGGTTCGCCAGGCCGCGAGCCAGTTCGCCGGTCATGATCGACACGGGGCCGCCGGGACAGCGCGTACTGACTACGGGCACCTGGCAAATCAGCGCTTCTACCAGCACGTTGCCGAAGCCTTCGCTGTCCGAGCTGACCACCAGCAGCTTCGCGTTGCGGATCCAGGGATAGGGGTTGCTGGTAAAACCTTTAAAAATTACCCGATCCTGAATGCCCAGCGTTAGCGCCAGTTTCTTAATTTTTCCTACTGCTTCATCCGTGCCCTGGCCGATTAAAACCAGCGGCGCGCTTATCCCCGTTTTGGCATAGGCGCGCAGCAGCCTGTCGTGGCGCTTGGTCTGGTGAAAGCGGCCGACGTGGATCAGATAGGGTTCGCCCGCCATCTCGCAGGGCTGCATAGCCGCGGTACGAACGGTATCAAAATCGAAAGGGTTGAAAATGATCCGCTCGTGCTTTGGCTGTATCGCAAAGGAGCGTTTCAAATCGCTGACCACGTACTGAGAGACGCCGATGATATTCCGGTTTTGATATACGCGGCGCGTTTTCAGTTTCTTCTGCCACAGGGAAAAGCCCTGCCGGTGGGCCAGATAAGAGGCGGAAAAGACGCCGTGCAGGCAAAACCAGGTCTTGTCCTTGTCGAGATGGCGACAGCGGCTGACGATACGGTCGGTTTTGTGCAGGTGCGATACCACCAGGTCGAAACGGCCCTGCTCTTTTTCGGCCTGCATTATCGCCCGATCCAGGCAGGCTGCGCGCCGGCTCAGCTCCGTAAGTTTCCGCCAGGGCATATGGCAGGTATCCTGAATGACCTGATAATCCAGCCCGGCAGGAATGGCGTAATCGCAGACGGCACGCAGCGAAAACAGCGAAACCCGATGACCGCGCTCTATCAGCCCTTTGGAAAGCGTCAGCACAACTTTCTCCGCGCCCCCGCCGGGCAGACCATCAATGATCATTAATACGCGCTTGGACAATTTTGTACCCTTAGCAGAGAAAATCATGCGGTGCCGACCGATTCCAGGCCACTAACCGCACGAAAAAAAGCATTTTTTTATCTAGTCGGGCAAGTCCCTTGCCGTAGCCCGGTAAAGCTGTCCTGCCGATCCTGTCAGGCTGAGCCAGTTTTATCTGTTTATCTTAGAAAAATAAAAAAGATAGCGCCATAGCCAATCGCTTTCGCGCCGTTGCGCTGCAATTACTGTTGCGTCCCGTCATGCCGCTGTTACCATACCGGCAGAGTTAACACGAGGTTAACGCGGAGCGCCGCATCGACATGAAAAAACCTGCTTTCTTAATCACCATCGATACGGAAGGTGATAATCTCTGGCGTAATCGCTCTGGTCAGGTGACCACCGAAAATGCCGCCTGGCTTGCCCGCTTTCAGCAGCTTTGCGAGAAATATACCTTTAAACCGACCTGGTTGACGAACTATGAAATGGCCGTCGATCCGGTTTATATCGATTTTGCCCGCGATGTTATCGCTCGCGGCCAGGGCGAAGTAGGCATGCATCTGCACGCCTGGAACAGCCCGCCAGCCTATGAATTAACCGACAACGACTGGCAGCATCAGCCCTATCTGATTGAATACCCTCGTGAAGAGATACGCAAAAAAGTCGCTTTTATGACTGAGCTGCTGGAAGAGACGTTTAACGTTAAAATGCTCAGCCACCGTGCGGGACGCTGGGCGTTCAACGAGTATTACGCTCAGCTGCTGGTCGAACACGGCTACCGGGTTGACTGCTCGGTGACGCCGGGCGTTAACTGGCGGTTTTCCCCGGGCGCGCCGCAGGGCAACGGCGGCACGGACTATACGCACTTTCCCCGCTCGGCTTACCATCCCGATAGCGCAGATATTTCTCGGCCCGGCAATTCACCGCTGCTGGAAGTGCCGATGACCATCCGTTATAAGCACTCCGGGCTGATGAATGCGGTTAAACAGGGCTACGATCGCCTGCGCGGCAAGCGCCGCAGCCCTTCCGTTTACTGGCTGCGCCCGACTGGCGGCAACGCGCAGCAGATGATCGACCTGGCGGAAAAAACGCTGGCGGAAGGCGCTGACTACGTAGAGTTTATGCTGCACTCCAGCGAGTTTATGCCCGATGGCAGCCCGACCTTTAAAACGGCGGCCGATATTGACCGGCTCTATGACGATCTGGCGCAGCTGTTCAGCTGGCTGCAAAGCCGCACTCATGGCATGACGCTGGCGGAGTATGCTGCCGCGAAAGCCGGCACCTGAACAGAAACGGGGCCGTTAAAGGCCCCGTTTTCTCACCGTCAGCATTTTCCTTTTATAACTTGTCCTGATTTTGCCGTTCAGCAAAAAACGCCCCAGGCCGACCTGCGCGATCCGCGCTCTCACTTTGTCGCCCTGCGAGGTTCCTCGCAGATCGGCATGGTAGCGATTGGCGATATCCAGCCAGTGGCAGGTGATCAAATGCTCATAGCGCGGCGGTAAAACCTCGTCCATATGCGCCGTTGCGGCGATCAGGCAGGCAATTTTGTCGGCATCAATAGCGGACGACAGGCTCTGCTCATGCTTACGGTAGAGATAAAAACCGGCGGAGGTAAACAGCGTTTTTTTGCTCTGCATCAGCAGCTGCGGAAACAGCCAGCTATCTTCGTAGCAGATAAAGTCCGGAAAAGCGTGCTGCTGAATAAGCGCGCGGGAGAAAAACTGGCCGATAAAATGCGCCTGATAATCACGATGGATCAGGAAGCGCTCTACGGCATCATGCGTGGTCAGCTCCTCAGGCTCGGCAGGCTGCCACTGCACCGTGGGCGAGGCGTGCCGCACTTCGATAATTTTACTGAGCAGAATATCCGGCGAGGTCTGGCGCAGCGTCGTCAGCCGGTGCGCCAGCGCGTCGGGCAGCAGCATATCGTCGCCGTCCACCATTAAGACATAATCGCCGCGCGCCAGGCCTACCGCGTGGTTACGCACTTTGCCAACGTTGCGATAGTCGGTATGGCTGCTGCGAAGCTGCGGCAGCCGCGCCGCGTAGCGCTCAATAATGCTCTGCGTCGCATCCGTGGAAGCGTCGTTAACCACGACTATCTCTGCGCGATCGATTGCCGCGCCCAGCGAAGCGACGACGCTTTCCAGCGTATCGGCCAGCGTCTCGCTGCAGTTATGGGCAGCAATCAGCACGCTCAGCGCAGGGCTGTTCATGACTTTTCTTCCGGCGAGGAACCCAGCAGCGGCATCAGCTGCGCCATCACGTTTTCGGCAGAAATATCCGCCATGCGATTGCCCTGCGCGGGTTTCAGTACAAACTGGTTTTTGCCATAGCCGCCGATCAGGCCGGGATCGGTGGGGCCATACAGCGTGATATTAGGGCGATCCAGCGCCGCCGTTAAATGGCTAAGCCCCGTATCTACCGACACTACCGCGGCGGCGCCCGCCAACGTGCGCGCCACTTGCTCCAGCGTAAGTTTGGGCAGCACTTCCACATAGTCGAAGCCAGCCGCCAGCCGCTGCGCGCGCTGGTGCTCATGTTCCGCGCCCCACGGCAATTTGATCCGCAGGCCGCTGCCGTTCAGCAGCGTAATCAGCTCACGCCACTGCGCTTCCGGCCAGTGCTTTTCATCGCGCGTGGTGGCGTGCAGGAAGACCAGATAGCGGCCGTCATCCGGCGAAGGCTCACGCATAAAATGTTGCGCGATAGCGTAATCGCCAGGCGTCTCCGGCAGCGGATAATTCAGGCTTTTGGCAAACAGCTCGCGCGTGCGCTGCACGGCATGCTGCTGCTTATTGATTTCATGGCGTTGGTCATACCACCAGCTGGCGAAAGGTTCGCGCGCGCTGCGGCTGTCCTGACCATGCTTGACGCCTTTAGCGATGCGCGTCACCAGCGCGGCGCTTTTGATCAGGCCCTGCGCGTCAATCACCATGTCATACTGGCGCGACTGTACTTCGCGCTTGAACAGAAAGCGTTCTTCGCGCACTTCGCTGCCGAACCAGTGTTTGCGCCAGCGGCGGATTGCCACGGGGATAACCCGATCAACCGCCGGATGCCAGGAGGGGATTTGTGCGAAACCTTCTTCTACAACCCAGTCGAAACGGATGCCGGGGATAGCCCGCATGGCGTCGGTGAGGGCGGGCAGCGTGTGCAGGACATCGCCCATTGAGGAGGTTTTTACAATCAGGACGTGCATACAGCCTCCAGAGGCTGACCCAGCAGCGCCGACAGCTCTTCCGCCACGCGCTGCGGCTTAATATCTATCAGGCTCTGGTGATAGCCTTCTTCCGCATCGCCTTTACGGACCTTGTGATAGCCTGTGATCAGCCGGATAACGCGCGCTTTGTGCGACAGCGGCGGCGTAAAGTCCGGGCTGCTTGGGCCGTAAAGCGCAACGAGCGGGCGATCCAGCGCGGCGGCGATATGCATCAGGCCGGAGTCGTTGCTGACCACGGCCTGGCAGTGCGCCAGCAGAATGACCGCCTGCTCCAGTTTGGTTTCGCCAGCCAGATTATGGCAGTGCTGGCGCGAGCTTTCTTCCAGGCTTTGCAGGATTTGCTCGCCGGTCTCTTTATCTTTAGCCGAGCCAAACAGCGCGATCTGATAGCCGCTGTCGATCAGCTGCTGCGCCAGCGCGGCATAGTGATAGTGCGGCCAGCGCTTGGCCGGCCCGAATTCCGCGCCGGGACAGAAGCCGATAAGCGGCCGTTCCGCGCTCAGCCTGAAGGCGGCGGCGGTTTCCTGCTTTTCCTGCTCGTTGACGAGCAGCTTCGGCCAGAGCAGCGGCTGCGGCAGATCGCTGGCGCTCGCGATCTGCGCTTTGTCGTAAGCCAGCGCGACGTAGCGCTCAACCATCAACGGAAACGCGGCTTTATCCAGCACGCGGATATCGTTCAGCAGGCCGTAGCGCATCTCGCCGCGCCAGCCTGTACGGGTCTGGATATCGGCAAAGAAAGGCACCAGCGCGGATTTAAAGGAGTTGGGCAGGACGTAAGCGCGATCGTAACCCTTATCGCGCAGCGAGCGGCCCAGACGGCGGCGCTCGCCCAGCGCCAACGCGCCGTGGCCCAGCGGCATCGCCAGCGCCTCGTTGACTTCCGGCATCCGCGACAGCAGCGGACGGCACCACGCGGGGGCCATCACGTCAATTGTGGCTTCAGGCCAGCGCTGTTTCAGCGTGCGATAAAGGCTTTGCGACATCATCATATCGCCGACCCAGGACGGCCCGATCACCAAAATTTTCATTGCCGGATCCGTCCCGTTACGCGTTGCGATTCAGCCAGGCCATATACTCGGCCACGCCTTCTGCCACGGTTTTAAACGGCTTATCGTAGCCCGCCGCGCGCAGTTTGGTCAGGTCCGCCAGCGTATAGGCCTGGTAACGTCCTTTCAGTTTTTCCGGGAAAGGAATGTATTCGATCTGGCCTTTCTGATGGAAATTCAGCGCGGCGTCGGCCACTTCCTGGAAAGATTCGGCACGGCCGGTTCCGCAGTTAAAAATGCCGGAAACGCCGTTTTCCCAGAACCACAGATTGACGGCGGCGACGTCTTCCACATAGATAAAGTCGCGCTTAAAGTTATCGCTGCCTTCAAACAGTTTTGGATTTTCGCCGTTGTTCAGCTGGGTGTTCAGATGGAAAGCCACGCTCGCCATGCTGCCTTTATGCCCTTCGCGCGGGCCATACACGTTGAAGTAGCGGAAGCCGCAAATCTGCGACTGCGCTTCCGGCAGGATCTCACGTACATAGTGGTCAAACAGCATTTTGGAATAGCCGTAGACGTTCAGCGGCTGCTCATACTGACGCTCTTCGATAAAGTTATCGTTGCGGCCGCCGTAAGTCGCGGCGGAAGAGGCGTACAGGAAAGGGATCTGACGCTCAAGACAGTAGTGCAGCAGCTCTTTGGAGTACTGATAGTTGTTATCCATCATGTATTTGCCGTCCCACTCGGTGGTGGAAGAGCAGGCGCCTTCGTGGAAAACCGCCTCGACGTCGCCAAAGTCTTCATCGGCCAGAATGGCGATCAGGAAATCTTCTTTATCCATATAATCGGCAATATTCAGATCCGCCAGGTTGGCGAATTTGGTGCCGTCTTTCAGGTTGTCGACCACCAGAATATCGGTGTGGCCTTTGTCATTCAGCGCTTTGATGATGTTACTACCGATAAATCCCGCGCCGCCAGTGACGATAATCATGAGTTTTAACCTTTAAGAATGTGGGTGAAACACAAAGTTCACGCGCTAATGCCTGATATCATAACATCTCAGCCCGCCTCAAACAGCCGGATGACTCCGTAAGAGAAGGTAAATTCCGGCCGGAGGCGGCAAACTACTTCAGCTTTTCCGCGTCGGTCAGATAGCGTACTTTGCGGGTATAATCCTGGCCCTTGAACGTCAGCGGCGTATCAGGGGATTGCAAATATTTTTGCCATTCGTCCAGCGGGAACCCGCCGTGCGCGCCCACTACTTCTTTGGGAATGGCTGCTGTAGTGCCGCCGATTTTTTTAGAAACCGGCCAGTTTACCCAGTCACCTAAATTAACCGTTTTGAAATCCAGCAGATCCAGAAGCGCGGCCAGCGGCAGCTGATCGGTCGGCGGCTGCGAATCATCCAGAATTTCCCAGGTATCTTTAAACATCGCCAGCCACAACGGACAGAGGCGTTTCCAGGTCGACCGGGTAGCAACGAGAAAGGCGCTGTTGGCATGATCCTGCAAAAAAGGTCGGATGGTGTGCCGATAGTACGCCGGGCGTTTTTCTTCCGGCGCGCTCATCAGCTTGGCGGCCATTTTCCCCTGACGGAAGCTGGAATAGAGATGGTTGTCCCGCACGTTGATTTCCGGCATTTTCAGTAAGTTGAGATCGGAATCGATCATCAAAATGCCGTCCGTCTCGGCATACAAAGGCGCTTGTATTTTGATCAGGCGACTGCGGTAAATTTGCTTATAACGATAGCTCTCTTCCCGCACGGGCACATCCAGCGTCACCACGCGCGTTTTCTCCGGCAGCTGGCCGAAAGCTTCGACAGGCTGGTCGCTGACGATGACGATTTCCTGTGCCGCAGGCGCGAAGCGCGAGGCGAACAGCGCGCTCAGCCTGGCCTCTTCAACAAAATCCGCGCCCGTACAAGGAATAACAACAGAGGTCACCGGAACAGCGCCCTGAACTTCTGGCTGTTGATACGAAATATTATGCCGTGCGCGAATATGCCGAAATCGGGGGTTCAAAAATTCAAACATGCGATGAGTTTCCATAAGCCGCAGTTTTCAAAATGGTTTCCACGCCAGAGACGTAGTGCTCAATGGCATAGTGTTCTTTGACGTGCTGGTTTGCCTGGCGCAGAAGCTGCTGGCGCTTTTCAGCATCAAGCCACAGCGTTTCCATCTGTTTGAACAGGCCCTGCGTATCGCCATAATCAAACAGCAGGCCGGTTTTGTTATGCTCAATAAGCTCCGCCGTGCCGGTGACTTTTGAACCGATTACAGCGGTGTTGAGCAGCATCGCTTCCAACACCACGCGCGGCAGGCCTTCGCTTTTCGACGCCAGAATAAAAACGTCGAAAGCAGCCAGATAATCCAGCGGGTTGCTGCGAAAACCGGTAAAAATCACGCGATCCTGAATCCCGGCCTGCGCCGCCTGCTGCTGCAGTGCCGCCAGCTCCGGCCCTTCGCCCAATATCACCATACGCCAGTCGGCTTTGGGAAAAGCAGCGGCAAACTTCGCCAACGCCTGCAAGGTATGGTGATTGGATTTTCTGGCAATCAGCGAGCCGATACTGCCGAAAACAAAGGTATCGTCGGTTACGTCCGGCAGCTGCCGGCGCATGGCGGCCCGTTCCGGTAACGGTTGATAAATATCGATGGCGTTAAAAACGGTAAGGCATTTTTCCGCCGCTACGCCGTTGGCCAGCAACACTTCGCGTACGCCGTTGGAGACGGCGATAACCGCATCGGCGCGCCGGTTGACCATCGCAACCAGCTCGCGATCCAGCACCGGCTCAATACGGCAGTGCTGCACCACGCTGACGGGCAGATCGCGGGCAGCCAGATAGCCTTCGGCGTTGGAGCCGGGCTGATTATTCATATACAACATATCGCTCTGTTGCTGAATAAGCAGCTGGCGAATAGCGCGGGCGTTGGGCCGGATGCGCCATAGCTTATCGACAAAACGTGTGGCTTTCAGCCGCAGGCCGCGATGGAAAAACACCAGCGAACGCAGCAGCTCTTTAAGCAGCTTCGCCCAGCGCGGCTGTTTGCGCTGGGCAATAAAGGTAACGGGGATAGCCAGCGAAGCCAGCACCTGCTCAATGGAATCCCCGCTGCCGCGCCGGTAGTTATGGTAAAAGCAGCAGCGGATATCGAACTGGCTGCGATCGATACGCTTCAGCAGCTCCAGCATACTGTTGGTGCCGCCGCCCCATTCATTGCCGGTATCCAGTAACAGAATTTTTTTACGCTGTGGCGCCATCATGCCGCTTCCAGACTCGTTTAGCCGACGTGATGCGGCATGAAGATTAATCGTTGCCCAGTTCCAGCTTCAGGCCGGAAAAGTAAGTATTGATATAGCGGACGCCCGCGCTGTCGGCGAGGCTTTCCGTTATGGCGTTCAGCGCGCGGCTGGCCGGCACAAATTCAGGCTTGCCCGGGCAGGCTTTCACGCCCTTGAACGGATTACGCGGCGGCGTCGGTTTCGCGACGGTCGGCGGCGCCTGACGGCCTGCGTTTTGTGGCTCGTTCAGCAGCTGACCCGGACTGACCAGCGTGATATCGGCTGGCAGCGTCGGCAGCATCTGTTGCAGTACTTTCACCGTAGTCGGGTGTGGGTGTCCAATAGCAATCGCGGAGCCGTCGCGCTGGGCCAGATGCACCGCGCGCAAAAACTGTTTGCGAATATCGGTTTCGTTTTGCGTATCGTCCAGAAAGACGCGGCGCTTAATCACTTTAACGCTGGTGCCCGCTGCGGCACGGGTCGACTGACTGTTGCCGATGGTCATGCTGTCGAGAAAATAAAAGTTGTAGTGGTTCAGCACCTGCATCACTTTCTGCATGCCCGGCAGGCTGGAAGTCATCGCGCTGCCCATATGGTTGTTCAGCCCCACGGCGTAGGGAACTTTAGCCACGGCCTCCCGGATAATCCGCTCTACCTCTTCGCTGGACATGTCCGGGCGCAGCGTGTTTTTTTCCAGCGGCTGTTTGCTGAGCGGCGCCATCGGCAGATGGATCAGCACCTCATGTCCCCGCTGGTGGGCTTTCGTTGCCATTTCATGAGCATGGGTAGCGTCCGGCAATACCGCCACGGAAATGGCTGCCGGCATTTGTAATACCTGGTTTTCCTGCGCCGGACGATAGCCAAAATCGTCAATGACGATAGCGAGTTTACCCGCGTGCGCCGAACAGGCCATCAGCAGACCCGTCAGCGCGCCGCTGAATTTATAAAGATAAGACAAAAGTTATTTTCCCAACCACGGAAGTGGATTAACGGCCTGTCCCTGGCGGCGGATTTCAAAATAGAGCGAAGGCGTGCCGCGCCCGCCGCTGGTGCCGACCAGCGCAATCGGCTGGCCTGCCCTGACCTGAGCGCCCACGCTGACCAGCGCGCTCTGATTGTAGCCGTACAGGCTCATATCGCCTTTGCCATGTTCCACCACCACCACCAGACCATAGCCCTGTAGCCAGTCCGCCATCAGCACGCGACCGTCGGCAACGGCTTTGACTTCCCGGCCTTCCGGCGCGTCGATCACCAGTCCTTTCCAGCGCAGTTCACCCTGCAACTGCTCGCCGAAACGGTGCTCAAGGGTGCCGCGCACTGGCCACAGCAGCTGGCCGCCGGGCCTGCCCAGACCGCCGGTTCTCGCCATCAGCGAGCGCTCGCCCTCGGTGGGTTTATAGGTGGTGCCTTTGCTTTTCGCCTGCGCCTCGCGTTCGCGCACGCGCTGCGCTTCTTTGGCCTCTTTTTCGGCTCTGGCGCGGGCTTCCCGCTCCGCTTTGGCGATCTTATCGCGCAGGCGGCTCTCGTTCGCCCGCATCTCTTCCAGCTGCGCCTGGTCTTTCTCCAGCGAGGATTCCAGCGTGGTCAGCGTTTTCTGGCGCGCCGCACGAGCGCTTTCCAGCTTCTGCTGCTGGACTTCCTGCTGCGAAAGCATCGCTTTCTGCTTCGCCTGCTTGTCGACCAGCGAGGTTTTCTGGGAAGAGAGATCGCTGCGCGTTTTTTTCAGATCGTCGATCGATTTCTGGCGCGCATCGTTCAGGTAGCCAAAGTAGGCCAGGATACGTTCGCTACGCTGGCTCTCTTCGCTGCTCAGCAGCAGCTGTAAACCGTTGTGCTGGCCCTGGCGAAAGGCGGCGTCCAGCTGCTCGGCCAGCATTTTTTCCTGCTTCGCCTGCTGGGTTTGCAGTTTGCCGATCGAGGCGGTAAGCGCCGCGATCTCGCCATTGAGCGCGCCAAGCGTACGCTGGGTTTCACGCAGCTGTCGGCTGGCCTGGGCAATGATTTTTTCCTGGCTTTGCAGCTGGTCGAGCAGCTTGCTGCGCTGCTGTTTTTGCTGCTGAACGCTTTTTTCTTTGGCGGCGATATCGGCACGCAGGCTGGAGAGCGCGGATTTCGTGTCGTCTGCGTGGCCGATAGCGGGCAGCAGAAGCAGGCCAGCGCAAAACAGGCTGGCTGACAGCGTGAACATGCCCGATCGTAACGGGGGTGCAGAGGCCAATCCGTTAGCTGGGGTTCGTTGATATGAAACTGTCGCTTTTTCCCTCATAGGAGGAGGATTATTCCACGATGAACAGCGCCTTACCAGCCTCGCCGGCGGGTTTTGCGTTTCCATCGGTGACAAAGCGAGGCGGCTGACCGGAAAGCGCAGACGCAAAGAGGGTCGCTGCGCAATTAATCGCCAGTCAGGATTGCTGCGTTAACCTTCGGATCGAACGTTTATGACATAAGCCAATTTTTTTGGGAAATTTGCCGCAGAAAAAGCAACTCTGACGGCATCGCGTCTGTACATGAAACGCCTGGCAGGTATACTCAGAAGCCTTGTTTTCGCTTATTAACCCTTTCGGGAGTTGTTACCCCTCATGCAAGATATTATGCAGTTCGCAGGCAATCATACCCTTCTTAGTCTGGCATGGGTCGTCCTGCTGGTTTTGGTGATCGTGACCACTGTTAAGGGCATGTTCTCCAAGGTAAAAACCATCAGTCGCGGCGAAGCAACGCGTCTGATTAATAAAGAAGAAGCCGTGGTAGTGGACGTGCGCGGGCGCGATGACTTCCGTAAAGGCCATATTTCTAACGCGATCAACGTGCTGGCTGCCGATATCAAAAAGGGCAGCTTTGGCGAACTGGAAAAACACAAAACCAAGCCGGTTATCGTGGTGTGCGCTAACGGCGTTTCTGCAGCCGATCCTGCTGCGCAGCTGAACGCCGCCGGTTTTGAACAGGTTTTCATTCTGAAAGACGGCGTGGCTGGCTGGAGCGGTGAAAACCTTCCGCTGGTGCGTGGCAAATAATTTCTGGAGACGAAGGTATGGCAAACGTTGAGATCTACACCAAAGCAACCTGTCCTTTCTGTCATCGCGCCAAAGCGCTGCTGGCTCAGAAAGGCGTAGCGTTCCAGGAAATCGCTATCGACGGCGACGCTGAGAAGCGCGAAGAGATGATCAAACGCAGCGGCCGTACCACCGTTCCGCAGATTTTCATCGATGCACAGCATATTGGCGGCTGTGACGACCTCTATGCCCTCGAGGGCCGCCAGGGCCTCGACCCGCTGCTGCAGTAACGCGGGCAAGTGGCGCAATAACGGATTATTAACCCATAGGATTTTAAAATGTCAGAACAAAATAACACCGAGATGTCTTTCCAGATCCAGCGTATCTATACTAAAGACGTCTCTTTTGAAGCACCAAATGCGCCGCAGGTTTTCCAGAAAGAGTGGGAACCAGAAGTGAAACTGGATCTGGATACGGCATCCACTCTGCTGGCTGATGACGTATACGAAGTGGTTCTGCGCGTAACCGTGACCGCCACCGTGGGCGAAGATACGGCTTTCCTGTGCGAAGTGCAGCAGGCGGGCATCTTCTCCGTGGCCGGCATTGACGGCAACCAGATGGCGCATTGCCTGGGCGCATACTGCCCGAACATCCTGTTCCCTTATGCGCGCGAATGCATTACCAGCCTGGTTTCCCGTGGGACCTTCCCGCAGCTTAACCTGGCGCCGGTTAACTTTGACGCGCTGTTTATGAACTATCTGCAGCAGCAGTCAGGTGAAGGCGCCGCTCCGCAACAGGATGCATAATGCCTGCCTCAATGAGTGTACTCGGTGCCGGCTCGTACGGCACCGCCCTGGCTATCACGCTGGCCCGTAACGGACACGACGTGGTGATGTGGGGCCATAACCCACAGCATCTGGCGCAGCTCCAGGCTGACCGCTGCAATGCGGCTTTTCTGCCCGATGTTCCTTTTCCCGATTCGCTGAGCCTTGAGAGCGACCTGGCGACGGCTATTGCCGCCAGCCGCGATCTGCTGGTGGTTGTGCCCAGCCATGTGTTCGGCGATCTGTTACAACAAATTAAACCGCACCTGCGCAGCGACTCCCGCATTGTCTGGGCCACCAAAGGGCTTGAAAAAGAGACCGGGCGGCTGCTGCAGGACGTGGCGCGCGAAATCCTGGGCGACGATCTGCCGCTGGCGATTGTGTCCGGCCCGACCTTTGCCAAAGAGCTGGCGGCGGGCATGCCGACAGCGATCGCGCTGGCCGCGACGGATGCGGAATTTGCCGACGATTTACAGCAGCTGCTCCACTGCGGCAAAAGCTTTCGCGTTTATAACAACCCCGATTTCACCGGCGTGCAGCTTGGCGGCGCGGTAAAAAACGTTATCGCCATCGGCGCGGGTATTTCTGACGGTATCGGCTTTGGCGCCAACGCCAGAACGGCGCTGATTACCCGGGGCCTGGCGGAGATGACCCGGCTGGGCGTAGCGCTGGGGGCCGATCCCGCCACCTTTATGGGCATGGCGGGACTGGGCGATCTGGTGCTGACCTGTACCGATAATCAGTCGCGCAACCGCCGCTTCGGCATGATGCTGGGGAAGGGAATGGACGTAACGGCGGCGCAAAATACTATCGGGCAGGTAGTGGAAGGATTCCGAAATACCAAAGAGGTGAGGGCGCTGGCCGCACGCTGCGGCGTGGAGATGCCGATAACCGAGCAAATTTATCAGGTATTGTATTGCGAAAAGAACGCGCGGGAGGCAGCATTAAGCCTGCTTGGGCGTACACGGAAAGACGAAAACAGCATCAGCTGAGACAGGGAAGCGCCGCAGTATTCTGTTATTTGATGGGGAGTAGAGTAATGCCGTGTGTAGAGCCCGGGGTGGTCTGGGATTATATCAAAGAGGAAGCGCGGGCGCTGGCGGAAGGCGAGCCGATGCTGGCCAGTTTTTACCACGCTACCTTGTTAAAGCACGATGATCTGGGGAGCGCGCTGAGCTATATGCTGGCTAACAAGCTGGCTAACCCAATCATGCCCGCTATCGCCATCCGCGAGATCGTCCAGGAGGCCTATAAGCAGGACGCCTCTATGATCCAGTCGGCCGCCTGCGACATTCAGGCCGTACGCCAGCGCGATCCCGCCATCGATAAATACTCTACGCCCCTGCTCTACCTGAAAGGGTTTCATGCTCTACAGGCTTACCGTATCGGCCACTGGCTGTGGAATGAAGGCCGCCGTGCGCTGGCCATCTATCTGCAAAACGAAATCTCTGTCTCTTTTGCCGTGGATATTCATCCGGCCGCGAAGATCGGGCGCGGCATCATGCTCGACCACGCCACAGGCATTGTCGTGGGCGAAACCGCCGTGATTGAAGATGATGTTTCTATCCTGCAATCGGTGACGCTGGGCGGGACGGGCAAGACCAGCGGCGACCGTCATCCTAAAATCCGCGAAGGCGTGATGATTGGCGCAGGCGCGAAAGTGCTGGGCAATATTGAAGTGGGACGCGGTGCCAAAATCGGCGCCGGTTCCGTGGTGCTACAGCCCGTGCCGCCGCATACCACGGCGGCCGGCGTACCGGCGCGCATCGTCGGCAAACCCAGTAGCGACAAACCGTCAATGGAGATGGATCAGCACTTCAACGGTATGGTGCCGGGCTTTGAGTTCGGCGACGGTATTTAGCTTTTAATCAGCGCGCCCGCATAGTCCAGCTGGCGCCACGCTTCATAAACCACCACGGAAACCGCATTCGACAGGTTCATGCTGCGGCTGTCCGGCTGCATTGGAATACGAATTTTCTGCGCCGCAGGCAGCGCGTCCAGGATCTCTTTGGGCAGGCCGCGCGTTTCCGGGCCGAATAGCAAATAATCCCCTTTCTGATAGCTTACGGCGCTGTGCGCGGGCGTGCCCTTGGTGGTCAACGCAAACAGGCGCTGCGGCTGTTCGGCTGCCAGAAAAGCCGCATAGTCGGCGTGACGCTGGATGGCGGTGAATTCATGGTAATCCAGACCAGCCCGGCGCAGACGCTTATCATCCCAGGTAAAACCCAGCGGCTCAATCAGATGCAGGCGAAAGCCTGTATTGGCACACAGACGAATAATATTGCCCGTGTTTGGGGGGATTTCAGGTTCAAAAAGTACGATATTCAGCATCAGCAGCGGCCCTCGTTCACAAGGGCCGCAGCATAGCAAATTCAGCTGTTGCTGGTATAGAGCGGCAGCCAGAGCGTCAGTCGCAGTCCGCCAAGCGGGCTGTCATCTGCTTTCACCCAGCCGCGATGTTGCTGAATGGCGGTTTCCACAATCGCCAGCCCCAGGCCGGTGCCGCCAGATTCACGGTCGCGCGCCTCGTCGGTACGGTAAAACGGCCGGAAAATCTGCTCGCGATCTTCCGCGCTGACGCCCGGGCCATCATCATCCACATGGATGGTAATACCCTGTTTATCCACGGAAAAGCTGACTACGATACGGCTATGAGAATAGCGCAGCGCGTTACGAACGATATTTTCCAGCGCACTATCCAGCGCGCTCGGGTTGCCGTAAAGCGGCCACGGCCCTGGCGGATAGGGGACTTCCAGCGTTTTGCCCATCTGCTCCGCTTCAAACCGGGCGTCGTCCAGCACGCCTGACCAGAGATGATTGGCCTTCATGGCTTCGCTGACCAGCGCGTTCTTATGCTGGGTGCGCGACAGCACCAGCAGATCGTTGATCATGCCGTCCAGCCTTTGCGCCTCCATCTCAATGCGCTGTAGCTCTTTACCTTCACCCTGGCGACGACGCATCAGCGCGGTAGCCAGCTGTAATCGCGTCAGCGGCGTGCGCAGCTCGTGCGAGATATCGGACAACAGACGCTGCTGCGCGGTCATCATTCGCTCCAGCGCGCTCACCATCTGGTTGAAGCTGGAACCGGCGGCGAGAAACTCCTGCGGGCCAGATTCGAGCTCAGGGCGTTGCCGCAGATTGCCGGCGGCCACGTCATCGGCCGCGTGTTTCAGTTTGCGCGCCGGTTTCGCCAGGCTCCACGCCAGCCAGAGCAGCAGCGGCGAGCTGATCAGCATGGTGACTATCAGCAGCAGCAGCGGGCGGTCAAACAGCAGGTTGATAAAATCCAGCTGCGAACTGCCGGCAGGTCTGATCAGATAGAGCTGATAGCTGTCTTCGCCATCGCGCACGGAAAACGGCCCGAGCATCTCTGTGCGGCCATATTTCTTTTTCTGCGGGTGATCGGCGTTATCGGACTGGCCGATAAAGTTACGGATAACCTGCATCTCGTTATGCTGCGCGCCGATGACGCGGCCTTCGCTCGTCACCAGCAGCAGGCGCTGACCCGGCGGCGCCCACTTGTCGATGGCGCGAAACAGCCTGCGCCACCACATTAAATCGTTGGGCGGATCCTGCATCAGCTCCGCCTCGACGTGTTGTTCTATCATGGTGCCCTGCCGCTGCTCATTATCAAGCAGCGGCGTCATCTGACGGGTATCCAGTTTGGGCACCATCAGCACCAGCATCAGCACCAGCGCCAGGGTCAGCCAAAAAATGGCAAAGATGCGGGTAGTCAGGCTCGATATCATGTAGCGGAGACCATCAGATAGCCCCGACCGCGCAGCGTTTTAAACCAGGGATGTCCATCCTTGCGGTCCGGCAGCTTGCGGCGCAGATTGGAAATATGCATATCGATGGCGCGGTCAAACGGCGTTAAGCGTTTGCCTAACACTTCCTGGCTCAGGTGTTCGCGAGAGACGACCTGGCCCAGATGCTGCGCGAGCAGATAGAGCAGCGTAAACTCGGTACCGGTTAAATCCAGCGTGACGTCGTCAAAGCTGGCCTCCTGACGCCCCGGATTCAGGCGCAGATGGTCAACCTCCAGCGTTGGGGAACCGCTGTCGTGCTGTTGCTGCTGTTCACTCCAGTTGGAGCGGCGTAAAATTGCGCGTATGCGGGCCACCAGTTCGCGATCGTTGAAGGGCTTAGGCAGATAGTCATCCGCACCCAGTTCCAGCCCCAGAACGCGATCCAGCTCGCTACCGCGCGCGGTCAGCATGATAACCGGCGTTTGATGCTGCTGACGCAGCTCTTTCAGGGTATCAATACCGTTCTTTTTGGGCATCATAACGTCGAGAAGTAACAGATCGACAGAACTATCCAACAGGGCCAGTGCCTGTTCGCCGTCGCCGGCTACCAGTACGTCGAACCCTTCCATTTCAAGCAATTCTTTCAATAGCGAAGTCAATTCGCGATCGTCGTCAACCAACAGGATTTTATTCATTTTTTATCGCCCTCCACAGGCAAAATACCGTGAACGAATGCCCGCAATCCATGACTTTACGTAGTTTTACACCCCCTGACGCATGTTTGCAGCTGCCCCCGTAGACTGATTTTCGTTGAATCGAAATATGGAAACCAACCTGGGAGTTAACGATGCGCAAAGTTACCGCCGTCGTTGTGGTTCCGGCGCTGATACTCAGCTTCTCCGCCGCATGGGCTACAGATGTGACGACGTTTGACGAGATGCATCGGGGTAGCGCAGTGCCAGGCAGTATGGCGCAAGTTCCGCAAAACCACATGTTTGATGGCATCGATCTTACCGAACAGCAGCGCCAGCAGTTACGGGATCTGATGCAGCAGGCTCGTCATGAGCGTTCTCCCATAAGTATTAACGATTTAGAACAGCTGCACGCAATGATTATTGCAGATAAATTTGATGAGGCGGCCTATAAAGCCCGCGTCGACAAAATTGCTCAGGCTGAAGTAGCACGGCAGGTAGAGATGGCGCGAGTGCGCTACCAGATGTATCACCTGCTGACGCCGACGCAGCAAGCCGTTCTGAATCAGAAGCATCAGCAGCGCATAAACGAAATGCGCCGCCTGACGGAAGCGCAGCACGTTACACCGCTGCAGGCTGTAAGTAGCACAGGCAGTAACCAGTAGCAGAATATCCCTTTTTTCCTTGCCATAGACACCATCCCTGTCTTCCCCCACATGATGTGGGGTTTTTTTTTATCAACGACTTAGCTGTAATTTCCTTTCAAAACAACCCCCTGTAGAAATGTTGGAACGGTCTGGAACGGTTTCTAAATGTCCTGAATGTGGACGTTATGTGGACACTGTGGACACTTTGTGGACATGGCCGGGGCACCGCATACCCACTGCCCCGCCTGTGTGATTAAGGCACTGCCAGCCCGCGCCAGTGCTGGGCGGCGGCGGTACGCGGGGTTTTGCAATCTGCGCAACGTTTCGCAGGTTTTTGCAAAAACAGGCGCGCCGCGCGCTGGTAGCCTTTCGTATAACTTAATGTTTTTTAAAAGAATCTATCCGATTGCGCGAGGATCAAGTTAGGATCGCGTATGACGCATGATAATTGCTGTCAGAGACGTTCGGGTCAGGCCTGGCGCAGGATAGACATCAGTCATAGCACTGTAACAACCTTGCAAATCATTGCGTCAGGGTTATTGAATCAATGCACAACTAGCGATACCGTCAGTGTGATTTTTATCAGGAGATAATTGTATGGATGCAAAAATGGTAGCACGTGGGATAGCTGATGGCATTTCCAGTATACCCGGATTGATGGGACGTGGACTAGTCAGAACCTGGCAGGGTAGCGGCGCGGCAGGTGATGGCCTTAGGGACAGAAATCAGCGAGAAACAGAACGGTTTATCAGGTTGGTTAAATCGCTGGGAGACAAGGAGGAGCCGTTGCGTCGCCTGATTGAGTTAGTCATGGTTGAATTTTATCAAAAAATGAACGACTCAGGACGGGCAGCCATAAACAGTAAGATAAATTATGGTGTAGGGCATTTTGCTGGAAAGACTGCAGCGCAATTTGCACTGGCATATACAGCTGGCTCAATAATGTTACGCCATGTGACATCGGCACCCGTATATCGTGAGTTCGTTCGATTTGGCGTTTCGGTGCCGCTCAATGTTCTGATGTGGCAGGGACTCATTGAGGAAGCCGCAGAGGCCTCTCGCCGTTTGCGGCGAGACTATCCGCAGACATATTACAAGGTGTCGATACAAGACCTTGATATGATTTATTTTTTAGTAGAGGGTCAGCTCGAACCTTATATTAAATTTATCAACAGCCATCCGGCAATGTGCAGGACGATCGAAAATGAACTCTGTAAAATATTGCCTGGCAAAGTTCGCCAGGTATGTGGGAGTTAGTGTATCTCATGCGCTGGCAGCTACAGTGATTGGTTTCGCCTCGTTGGCATCACTTCTTTCGTTGTTCATGTTTGATAGCGGCATAATGAAATTAATCGGCGCTATAGGATTTTTGATACTCGGTTATCTGGTCACCTTGGGCCTTGCATTGCTGCGCGGTGAACGCTAACGCTAGCCCGCCCCGCTGGCAGGCTAATTTTTTGATGTGGTCAATCTGTGGACATTGTTAGAAACAAATCCTTTTTTTTCATTTATTTATGATGATATTTAGATCACCACCCCTGTCTTTCCCCTCATGATAACGGGGCTTTTTTTGCCCGAAATCCGGTATACTTAAGCCACTGTCCTGAACGGAGTGCGATATGGCACAGCATTATGCGCGCCTGGTTAACTCTGCCGCTCTGGCGGCTACGGCTCTGGCTTCTCTGTTACTTCTGGTGAAGATTTTCGCCTGGTGGTATACCGGCTCGGTCAGCCTGCTGGCGGCGCTGGTGGATTCTCTGGTGGATATTGCTGCCTCGCTGACTAACCTCTTTGTGGTGCGCTACTCTCTGCAACCTGCCGATGAGGAACATACCTTCGGACACGGCAAGGCCGAATCGCTGGCCGCGCTCGCGCAAAGCATGTTTATCTCCGGCTCCGCGCTTTTCCTCTTCCTGACGGGATTACAACATCTGTCGACGCCTGCCGGGATGCGTGCGCCGTTGGTTGGGGTTATCGTCACGCTTATTGCGCTCTTTTCTACGCTACTTCTGGTCGCTTTTCAGCGCTGGGTGGTGCGCAAAACCCATAGTCTCGCCATTCGCGCCGATATGCTTCACTATCAATCTGACGTTATTATGAACGGCGCCATCCTGATAGCGCTGGGATTGAGCTGGTATGGCTTTAAACGCGCCGATGCGCTGTTTGCGTTGGGTATCGGCGTCTGGATCCTCTATAACGCGCTGCGGATGGGGTACGAAGCAGTACAGCTGCTGTTGGACAGGGCGCTGCCGGAGTCAGAGAAGGCAGAAATTGCGACCATTGCCGGCCAGTGGCCCGGTGTGGAAGGCGTACACGATATCCGCACGCGTCTTTCCGGCCCGACGCGTTTTATTCAGCTGCATCTGGAACTAAAAGACCATCTGACGCTGTTTCAGGCGCACCTGATTGCGGAAGAAGTTGAACGAGCGTTGCTGAAAGCTTTTCCCGGTTCTGATATTACTATTCACCAGGATCCCTGCTCGGTAGTACCTGAAAAGGAGCTGAATGGGCTATGATTTTCAGAGAGTTAAAAGAGTTACCCGAAAATTGCCTGAAAGAGTTATTTTGCGATGGAAAAATAGCAGAATGATCTCTGACCTGAATCAATTCAGCTAAAAGGCTTTGATATACTATTGCCAACATTAGTCGATCGCTCGCGTACGCCGATCCCCCAAGGCGTTCAGAATTTAAAATTTGCATTAACAAGTTCAGAGGTTGTCATGATCAAAAAAATCGGTGTACTGACAAGCGGCGGTGACGCGCCTGGCATGAATGCAGCTATTCGGGGTGTCGTTCGTGCGGCGCTGAGTGAAAATCTTGAAGTTTTTGGTATTTATGACGGCTACCTGGGATTATATGAAGACCGCATGGTAAATCTGGATCGCTACAGCGTTTCCGATATGATCAACCGCGGCGGTACTTTCCTGGGGTCAGCGCGTTTCCCGGAGTTCCGCGAAGAGTCCGTTCGTGCCGTGGCCATTGAGAATATGAAAAAGCGCGGGATTGATGCGCTGGTGGTCATTGGCGGCGACGGCTCCTATATGGGCGCCAAAAGGCTGACGGAGATGGGCTTTCCCTGCATCGGCCTGCCGGGCACCATCGATAACGACGTGGCCGGTACGGATTACACTATCGGCTACTTTACCGCGCTGGAAACGGTGGTAGAGGCCATTGACCGCCTGCGTGATACCTCTTCTTCCCATCAGCGTATCTCTATTGTCGAAGTGATGGGCCGCTACTGCGGCGATCTGACGCTGGCGGCAGCGATCGCGGGCGGCTGCGAATTTATCGTCCTGCCGGAAATTCCGTTTACCCGCGAAGAGCTGGTGCAGGAGATTAAAGCGGGCATCGCTAAAGGTAAAAAGCACGCGATTGTGGCGATTACCGAGCACATCTGCGATATCGACGAGCTGGCGAAATATATCGAATCCGAAACCAAACGCGAAACCCGCTCGACGGTGCTGGGCCACATTCAGCGCGGCGGCGCGCCGGTAGCCTATGACCGCATTCTGGCTTCACGGATGGGCGCCTACTCTATCGAGCTGCTGCTTCAGGGCTACGGCGGCCGCTGCGTCGGTATTCAGAATGAGAAGATGGTGCATCACGATATTATTGACGCCATTGAGAATATGAAGCGTCCATTTAAAGGCGACTGGCTGGATACGGCTAAACGTCTTTATTAAATCGTAATGACT
This sequence comes from Erwinia wuhanensis, assembly GCF_030484085.1. NCBI lineage: Bacteria > Pseudomonadati > Pseudomonadota > Gammaproteobacteria > Enterobacterales > Erwiniaceae > Erwinia > Erwinia wuhanensis. The sequence goes on along the minus strand of NZ_JAUJUH010000010.1, from coordinate 54,501 downwards.
TTTCAGGCGCTGCCCGTCAGCGCCTTTATTATGCAAAGTGATATTCCATTCAGTTATTACAGCTATCTTTTAATTCTTTAAGTCAGCAGTCACTTTGTGTCACGCTCTCTGCCAGAAAAAACCTTTGGGAGCGCGCATAATGAAAAAGTGGAGCATCGGATTAACCCTGCTGCTGGCTTCAACTAGTGTTCTGGCAAAAAATATCCAGCTGTTAAACGTCTCTTACGATCCTACCCGTGAGCTTTACGAGCAGTACAACAAAGCTTTCAGCGCGCACTATAAGCAGGAAACAGGCGATAACGTGGTGATCCGTCAGTCGCATGGCGGCTCCGGCAAGCAGGCGACCTCCGTGATTAACGGCATTCGCGCCGATGTGGTGACGCTGGCGCTGGCTTCCGACGTGGACGCTATTGCCGAGCGCGGACGCATCGACAAAAACTGGATCAAGCGTTTGCCGGAAAACTCCGCCCCTTATACTTCCACCATTGTGTTCCTGGTCCGCAAGGGCAACCCAAAACAGATCCACGACTGGCAGGATTTGACGAAGCCTGGCGTTTCCGTGATCACGCCAAACCCAAAAACCTCTGGCGGCGCGCGCTGGAACTATCTGGCTGCCTGGGGCTGGGCGCTGGACAAAAACAACGGCGACAACGACAAGGCGCTGGCCTATATCAAGGCGCTGTTTAAGAATGTTGAAGTACAGGATTCCGGCGCACGCGGCGCAACCAATACTTTTGTTGAACGCGGCATCGGCGACGTGCTGATCGCGTGGGAAAACGAAGCTTACCTGGCCGTCAACAAGCTTGGCAAAGATCAGTTTGAGATTGTGACGCCGAGCGAGTCGATTCTGGCCGAGCCGACGGTATCCGTTGTGGATAAAGTGGTCGACGAGCGCGATACCCGTAAAGTGGCCGATGCCTACCTGAAATACCTTTATTCGCCGGAAGGTCAGGATATCGCGGCGCAAAACTATTATCGTCCGCGCGATCCGGCAGTGGCGAAAAAATATGCCGACAAATTCGCGCCGGTGAAGCTGTTTACCATCGACGATCCTAAGTTCGGCGGCTGGGCCAAAGCGCAGAAAACGCATTTTGCGGATGGCGGCACCTACGACAAAGCCATGCAGCGTTAATATCTTCAGAATGCTGACAGAGGGTGAGTTTGTCATCAGTCAGAAGCCAGTCATCCGACTGGCTTTTGTTTTCTTCGTTATATCCTGCTGATTCCAAAAAGCTTCCGCCAAATAGTCACGCGTGTTGATTATTTAGCATGACCTTTAGCAACGATTCGTTTACATTATGCGCAATTTAACGCGCAGAGGTTGTTGTCATGCAGGGAGGAACGCGTGTCCTGATTATGGGCATCGTGGCGTCCGTGGCTGTTATTGCAGGCTGCAAGGCGCTCAGTTTTAAACACAATGCCAATGCATTATGGAATATCGTCAGCCAGCAGTGCGTACCCAATCAGCAACAAAACAACGATCCGGCGCCCTGCCGCATTGTAGATTTGCGCAACGGCTACGTGGTGATGAAAGATCGGGAAGGGCCGCTACAGTTCCTGTTAATGCCCGTGAAAAAGCTTGGCGGTATCGAAAGTCCGGAGCTGCTTAATCCTTTTGCTCCTAACTATTTTGCCGAGGCCTGGCACGCGCGTCACTATATGGAAGAGCGTCGCGGCTCGCCGGTAGACGACAGCGCGGTAGCGTTAAGCATTAACTCGCAGCGCGGCAGAACGCAAAATCAGCTGCATATTCATATCTCCTGCCTGCGTCCGGATATCCGGCGGCGGCTGGACAGCCTGAACAGCTCGCTAAGCGAGAAATGGCAGTCGGCGCAGTTGGGTAAGCATGAGTATCAGATCAGGATAGTGAGCCGTGACGAACTGAAAAAAACCAGTCCGTTTGTCCGCATTGCAAACGAGTTGCCGGGCGCGCGTGAGGAGATGGGGAAATACGGTATCGCGGTGGCGGCAATGCCGGGCGGGCGGCGGGCGCTGATGGTGATTAAGCGCAATCTGCTGCTGCTGAACCGGGGTTCGGCGGAAGAGCTTCAGGATCACAGCTGCGCTATTTTGCAGCCGTCATCCTGATTGTTATCAGACCGGAGTATTAGCCTGCTCCGGCTCATCATCCGCATATTCCGCCGTGGCTATCCAGGCGGCGCAGAACAGCGTCAGACGCGCGAAAAAGTAGAAGAAAGCCATCAGGCCAAGCACGGAGCCGAACGCCGCGCCGGAAGGTGAAGAAGCCAGCTTCGGCAACGTCATGGTCATAATGGCTTTAATCACCTCAAAGCCGATAGCGGCGAGCAGCGTCCCGCGGAACAGCGCCTTTTTACGCGGCTGGTGGCGCGGCAGGCGCCAGAAAATCCACAGAAACAGCAAATAGTTCGCCAGGATAGAGATGGTCAGGGCAATGGTGGTCATCGCCGGGCGCAGCCATTCGATACCGTCCAGCCCCAGCGCCCGCACAATGGCGTCCTGCGCCGCACCAGCGACCGAAGTCAGCATGATGGTAATAAACAGCGCCAGCACCAGGCCTATCAGCGAGATAAAATCGCGGGTGTATTTGAAGTAAATCTTTTCTTTATCCTGCTGGTTACGTTCCCAGACGTCGCGCGACTGCGCGCGGACGGCTTCGCGCAGGTTGCCCATCCAGCTGATGCCGGAATAGAGCGCCACCAGCAGGCCGGTGATCCCCACGGTAGTGCGCTGCTCGACGGCCGTTTTCACGCTGTTTTTCAGGGTAGTGGCCAGCGTAGGATCGCTGATGCTGTTAACCATTCTGTCGATCAAATCCGTCAGCAGATCCTGATTGGAAGCGAGTACGAAACCCACACCCGCAAACGACACCATCAGAATGGGGATCAGCGAAAGAAAAGAAAAATAGGTGATCGCCGCGCCAAACTGGCTGCCCATGCGGTCGGTAAAGCGCTCCCCGGCGCGGATAAAATGCGCCACCGCCGGAATAGCCTGAAACCAGCTTACCAGACGGGAAACGCGCGTAATCGACTTATCAACGGTTTGATTGCCGGTTTTGATATTAATCAGCGGCTTTTCCGCTTTTTTCTCTTCGGGTTTATTTTCCTTCATGGATCCTTCTTCATATCCTTCAAGTGCATGGCGTAAAACAAATTATAGCCGGACGCTCAGGCAACGTAGTTTTTCATTGCCTGGGTCAGCCATTCCATAAAGACCTGAACCCGACGCGTCAGGTTGCGGCGATGGGGATAAATCAGCGAAACGGGCATCGGTTCGGCGCGAAAATGCGGCAGGATCTCGACCAGCTTTCGCTCGGTCAGCGCCTGTTTTACGCCGCGTTCCGGCACCTGAATAATGCCCAGGCCGGCCAGACAGGCGGCGCGATAGGTTTCCGTGCTGTTAACGGTTACCGTTCCACCGGTTTGAATATAGCGGCTATTTTTACCGTCAAAGTATTCAAAGCCCGTCGGCTGCACGCCAATCTGCTGGCTGTAGTGCACCATCGCGTGCGAGACGAGATCGTCCGGCGTGGTCGGCGTACCAAAACGCGCCAGATAGTCAGGGCTGGCGCAGTTAATCAGCGTCAGCTTACCCAAAGGCCTGGCGATCAGGCCGGAACTTTCCAGCACGCCGACGCGCACCACGCAGTCAAAGCCTTCCCGCACCACGTCCACGCGTCTGTCGCTGCTGCTCAGCTCCAGTTCGATGCCGGGATAGTGCTGCATAAAATCCGGCAGCAGCGGCAGGATATAGTCGCACGCCATGCTGATGGGCATATCCACCCGCAGCTTGCCGCTTAGCGTGGCGGGATCGTGCTGGAACAGCGAATCCATTTCATCCAGCGTCGCCAGCACGTCGCGGCAGCGTTCGTAATAGATCAGGCCGTCCTGCGTCAGCTGGACGCGCCGCGTGGTGCGGTGCAGCAGCCGCACGCCCATCGCGTTTTCCAGCGATTGCAGCTGCCGCGACAGGCTGCCTTTAGGCAATCCCATGCTGTCGGCAGCGCGGGTGAAGCTCTGAAGTTCAGCGACCCTGACGAAAACCTGCATTGCGTGAATTTTATCCATTTATCCGCCCATTGTTGCTTATAACGAAACAGTGATGCGTAGCCAGGACCATTTATAGATCGCTTTGCGAGCAATATCCTGTTTTTTATCCACAGCGGAACCTACGGAGCGAGAAATGAGCCATAAAATTGCGGTTATTACCGGCGGCAGCCGGGGTTTAGGCAGAAACGGTGCGCTGAAGCTGGCTGAAAAGGGCGTTGACGTGATTTTTACCTGGCGCAGTAAAGAACAGGAGGCGCAGGCGGTCGTTAAGGAAATTGAAGCGCTGGGCGCCCGTGGCGTCGCGCTACAGCTGGACGTCGGCGACAGTCAGGCCTTTCCCGGCTTTGTCAGCGAAGTGCAAAAACAGCTAAAAGCGATCTGGCAGCGTGACAGATTTGATTATTTATTAAACAACGCGGGCACGGCGCTGCATGAGCCTTTTGCGTCGACCACGGAAGCGCAGCTCGAGGCTTTGGTTAACGTCCATTTTAAAGGGCCGTTTTTTCTGACGCAGCAGCTGCTGCCGCTGATAGCCGACGGTGGGCATATCCTTAATGTCTCCAGCGGCCTGACGCGTTTCAGCCAGCCTGGCTCCGGAGCGTATGCGGCGGTAAAAGGTGCGATGGAAGTGTTAACGCGCTATCAGGCGAAAGAGCTGGCGGCGCGGGGCATTCGCGTCAATATCCTGGCACCCGGCGCTATCGCAACGGACTTCAGCGATGGGCGAGTACGCGACAATCCGCAAATTAATGCGTTTATCTCTTCCGTCACGGCGCTGGGTCGCGTGGGGCTGCCGGACGATATCGGCAAGGCGATCGCCATGTTGTTCAGTGACGAAAGCGCCTGGATCACCGGACAGCGCATCGAGGCGTCCGGCGGCATGTTTCTCTGAGGCGTTTCAGGCCGGGAAGCGTCGCGCCTCCCGGCTTTAGCCTCAAAGACGGATCGTGCCGTCTATGACCGTGACCGTCTGGCCGCCAATCCAGGCTGTGCCCGACGCCCAGCTGACGCTCAGGCGACCGGCGCGCTGTAAAGCCGTGCCCTGACGCACGCGGTAATCCAGCTCCACGCCCTGCGCCTGCAGGTAGCGGGCGAGACAGGCGTTGGCGCTGCCGGTCACGGGATCTTCGCACAGCGAGCCGTGCTCCATCAGCAGGCCGCGCACCTCATACTGTTCCGCTGCGCCCTGCAAAGGGCCAAACGGCATCACGCCGGTCACGCGGGCTTTTTTCAGCAGCCGTTCAAATTCCGTAACGTTGGGTTTGATCGCCAGCACCGCTTCGGCGGAAACCATTGGTACCAGCAGAAAACGAATGCCCATATCCGCAATCATTACCGGCAGACGGGTTTCTATCGCATCGGTGTTTAACGCGCTGCCCAGCGGCGCCTCGTTAAATTCCGTCAGCGTCGCCTCCGGGGCGGCAAAAGCCAGCGCGCCGTCGTCGGCAATCTTAACCTTTACCAGCCCCAGCTCGCACTGCTGCACAATCTGGCCCGGCTTCTTCAGGCTAATACCGGATTCCAGCAGCGCATGGGCCGTACCGAGCGTTGGGTGGCCAGCGAACGGCAGTTCGCCGTCCGGCGTAAAGATACGCACCCGGTAATCGGCGGCCTCGTTGGTTGCCGGCAGAACAAAGGTGGTTTCCGATAAATGCGTCCAGCGGGCCACGGCCTGCATCTGCTCTGTGCTGAGATCCTCGGCCGCCATGATCACCGCCAGCGGGTTGCCGTTTAAAGGCGAAGAGGTAAAAACATCAACCTGTTTAAAAGCGCGTAGCTGCGTCATCTGTCTCTCCTTTCCATTAATTTTCTTTGACAATATCAGGAATTTTCCCGGTCGGGGTGCTGAAGAGGTGCTATTTTCAGGTTAAGGAGCGCCGTTATCAGTTCACGCTGTAACAGGTAGCCTAAACCCGAACAAAAAAGTGACGGAAATATGCTGAAAATACTGGGGCGTGCATCGTCTATCAACGTCCGTAAAGTCCTGTGGGCCTGTGAGGAACTGGGTATCGCCTCTGCACGCGAAGAGTGGGGCGAAGGCGCCAGATCGCCTCAGGAGGCCGAATTCAGGGCGCTTAATCCCAACGCATTAATGCCGGTTATTCAGGAAGGCGATTTTATATTATGGGAGTCCAACGCCATCATTCGCTATCTGGCGAACGCTTATGAAGGCGGCTGGCTCTACCCACAGGAACCGCGCGCGCGTGGACGGGTCGATCAGTGGATTGACTGGCAGGCCACCGAACTGAATACTTCCTGGCGCTATGCGTTTATGTCGCTGGTGCGGCATTCCCCCGCCCATCAGGATCCGCGCCTGCTGGCCGCCGCCTGTAAAGGCTGGAACTACACAATGGCTATTCTTAATCAGCAGCTGGAAAAAACCGGCGCTTTTGTCGCGGGCGACGCGTTCTCGCTGGCCGATATCCCGATTGGGCTGTCGGTGAACCGCTGGTATGAAACGCCGATGGAGCATCCCGAGCTGGCGGCGGTGCGCGCCTACTACGAGCGCCTGACGAAGCGTAAGGGCTACGCACACTGGGGACGCAACGGGATGCCGTAACGGCTCAGGCTATGCCGGGCGGGATGCCGCTCATCTCGCAGGCCAGCTCGCCGGTGCGCTTCAGTGCCCAGGTATAGCGTTCGTCAAAGTGGTAGCAGCAGGTCAGCCGGATCGCGCTGTTGCAGCGGTCGCTCAGCGTATAGAGCGCGCCCGGCGTCAGGCAGATTTTCTCCTGCAGCAGGCGGTGGAACAGATCGATGCAGTCGATCTGGCCCGGCAGCTCGACCCAAAAGATAAAGCCGCCGCTGGGCAGCGTCGCTCTGGTGCCCTGCGGGAAATGCCGGGCGATCAGGCCGCGCGCCTCATCCATTAACGTGGCATAGCGGCGACGCATGGTGCGAAGATGACGATCGTAGCCGCCGGATTCCAGAAACAGCCCAAGCGTTTCGCTCAGCAATTTTGATTCCGTCAGGGAAGAAACCGACTTAAGCCGCGCCAGCGCCTGGGAAAAACGTCCCGCCGCTATCCAGCCAACGTGAAAATCGGGCGCCACCGTTTTAGTGAAGCTGGCACAGTGCAGCACCCAGCCATCCGTATCGAAAGCCTTTACCGCTGGCGACAGCGGCCAGCAGAATTGCAGCTCGTCATAAAGCCCATCCTCGATCAGCGGCACCTGATAATGGTTAACCAGCTTCGCCAGCCGCTTTTTATCCTCCAGCCGCATGGTGCAGCCCAGCGGATTTTGTACCGTCGGCATGGCTACCAGCGCCTGAATGCGCTGCTCACGCAGCACCAGCTCCAGCGCGTCCAGCGACAGACCGTGCTGCGGATCGGTAGGCAGCTCCAGCACCTTCAGGCCCAGGCTCGCCACCAGAGGGAAGAGGTAGAAATAGGTGGGCGTTTCCAGCCCGATGCAGTCGCCGGGCTTGGTGACGGCGCGCAGAGCCAGCTGTAGCGCCTCCATACAGCCGTGCGTCAGCGTAATATCTTCGGCGGTGAGTATCATGCCCAAATCCGCTACGCGCCGGGCGATTTCACGACGCAGACGCTGGCTTCCCGGCGGCAGCGCGTAGCGGCCGATCAGCCCAGGTTCGCGCCGCAGCAGCGAAGCCATAATGCGGCTGATTTTCGCCGTCGGAAAGAAATCGCTGTTTTGCGGGCAGGCCAGCGAAAGGTTGATATAGTCCGGATGGTTTTGCGCCGCAAAGACGGTATCGATCAAATCGAGCTTCTCGCTGCCGGGCGTGCGCACCTGTGACTGGTGGCCGTTGCGCGCTCTTAACGAAGGCAGCACGCCCCGGACATAGTAGCCGGACTGGGGACGCGCTTCGATCAGTCCGCGATCTTCCAGTAGCCGATAGGCCGTCAGCACGGTGTTAACGCTGACCTGATGGATAGCGGCGCAGCGGCGCACGGCGGGAAGGCGGCTACCCGGCAGCCAGGTGCCGTTGTGAATAGCTTCCGCCAGCGTTTCGGCCAGCTGGTGATATAGCGTCTGCTCTTGCGGATCGATAATGGACACAGTCACGTCTCCGGCTAATGGGTACAGTTAATCGATAACAAGGATTGTGCTCATAACAATAGTGGATTTCTGAATCTGTTACCATCATCGCAGACGCCTTACCATGTTCTTCTCATTCACTTGCAGGAGAGCGGCCATGCTCGATCCCTCTTTTTTCAGCTACGTTACCGTTATGTCGATCACGCCTGGGCCGAACAATCTGATGCTTGCCACTTCCGGCGTTAATTTCGGGATGCGCCGCACCGTGCCGATGATGTTCGGCATCACGCTGGGCTGCGCCTTGCAGATAGCGATCGCCGCGCTGCTGCTGGACAGCCTGCTGCTGTGGATGAGCGCCATTCGCCTGCCTTTAACACTGCTGGGCTGTGCCTATCTGTTGTGGCTGTCATGGAAGATTTTCCGCGCGGGCGCGCCGGAACTGCGGGAAAAAGCGAGGCCGCTGACGCTGCTGGGCAGCGCGCTGTTTCAGGTGGTCAATCCAAAGGCCTGGCTGATGGCCACCAACGTAGCGTTGATCTATTCCGCCAGCAGCGGCATCCTGCCGATCATGAGCGGTTTCGCCGTGCTGAATCTGCCCTGCATTTTGGTCTGGGCGATGATGGGCGACAGGTTGGGCAGACATTTGCAGGTGGCGTGGAAGCTGCGGGCCTTTAACAGCGTGATGGCGCTGTCGCTGGTGGCCACCATCGGCTGGATGCTGGCAGAGGTGTTAAAGCCATAAAAAAGGGCGGCCCGAAAGCCGCCTTCTGTTTTAGTCGCCGACTTCGCCGCCGCCTTGCTGCGACGGCCACTTCCAGTCCCGTACTTCCGGGATATCCTCGCCGTATTCACGCACCCAGGCGTGATGAGCCGCCAGCTTCTCCTGAAGCTTGTCCAGCACGTCGGCGGCTTTCTCCTGCAGACCGGGCACGCGCAGGATCGCTTCCTGCGCCAGATGGTAACGATCCAGCTCGTTCAGCACCGTCATATCGAAAGGCGTGGTGGTGGTGCCTTCTTCGTTAAAGCCTCTGACGTGGAAATTCGGATGATTATTGCGCTGGTAGGCCAGGCGATGGATCAGCGCCGGATAGCCGTGGAAAGCGAACACCACCGGCCTGTCGCGCGTAAAGATCGCATCGAAATCCTGCTCTTCCAGCCCGTGCGGATGCTGGTCGCGGGTTTGCAAAGCCATTAAATCCACCACGTTAACGACGCGAACCGACAGATCGGGCAGATATTGCCGCAACAGATCGACGGCCGCCAGCGTTTCCATCGTCGGCACGTCGCCCGCGCAGGCCATTACCACGTCCGGCTGTTTGCCTGGCTTCTCGTTGCCTGCCCAAGGCCAGATGCCCATGCCTTTCTCACAGTGCGCGATAGCCTCATCCATGCTCAGCCACTGCGGCTCCGGCTGCTTGCCGGCGATGATCACGTTAATGCGGTCCCAGGTTTTCAGGCAGTGATCGCCGACCCACAGCAGAGTATTGGCATCCGGCGGCAGATAAACGCGGACAATATCGGCTTTCTTGTTGATAACGTGATCGATAAAACCGGGATCCTGATGGCTGTAGCCATTGTGATCCTGTCGCCAGACGTGCGAGGAAAGCAGATAGTTAAGCGAGGCGATCGGCTCGCGCCACGGCAGCTTGCGGGAAACCTTCAGCCACTTGGCGTGCTGGTTGAACATCGAATCGATAATATGAATAAAGGCTTCGTAGCAGTTGAACAGGCCGTGGCGACCGGTTAACAGATAGCCTTCCAGCCAGCCCTGACACTGATGCTCGCTGAGGATTTCCATTACCCGCCCATCCGGCGCCAGCTGCTCGTCGTAATCGCGGATCTCCTCCATCCAGGTACGATTAGTGACGTCAAAAACCTTGCTAAGCCGGTTAGAGGCGGTTTCGTCCGGGCCGAACAGACGGAAGTTATCAGGGTTATCGCGGAAGATAGCGCTCAGATAGCTCGCCAGCACGGCGGTAGACTGCTCCTGCGTGTCGCCAGGCTTATCGATTTTTACCGCAAATTCCCGAATATCCCGCGTTTTTAACGGTTTGCGCAGCCGGCCGCCGTTGGCGTAAGGCGTCGCGCCCATGCGCTTTTCGCCCTGTGGCGCCAGCGCCTGCAATTCGGGTTTAAGCCTGCCTTGTTCATCAAACAGATCGTCAGGCCGGTAGCTTTGCAGCCAGTTTTGTAACAGCTGGCGGTGCTCGTCGTTTTCCCGACATTCGGAAACCGGCACCTGATGCGCGCGCCAGAATCCTTCCACCTTTTTGCCGTCCACCGTTTTTGGGCCGGTCCAGCCTTTCGGGCTGCGCAGAATAATCATCGGCCATGCCGGTACGCTGTCGCTGGTGTGGCCCTGACGCGCCTGCTGCTGGAAGTAACGGATGCGATCGAAAGCACGATCCAGCGTGTCGGCCATCAGACGGTGCATTTTTTGCGGGTCGTCGCCGCTGACAAACAGCGGTTCATAGCCGTAACCAGCGAACAGCTGCCGCAGATCTTCATCGCTGCTGCGGCCAAGCAGCGTAGGATTGGCAATTTTGTAGCCGTTCAGATGCAGGATCGGCAGCACGGCGCCGTCCCGCGCGGCGTTTAAAAACTTAGTGCCGTGCCAGCTGGCCGCCAGCGGGCCGGTTTCCGCTTCGCCATCGCCGATCACGCAGGGCACGATAAGATCCGGATGATCGAAAGCCGCGCCAAAGGCGTGCACCAGCGAATAGCCCAGCTCGCCGCCTTCATGGATGGAGCCGGGCGTTTCCGGCGCCGCGTGGCTGGGAATGCCGCCGGGAAACGAAAACTGGCGGAAAAGATGCTGCATGCCCTGCGCGTCCGCGCTGACTTTTGGGTAGATTTCGCTGTAGGTGCCTTCCAGCCAGGTATTGGCGACCATGCCTGGCCCGCCGTGGCCGGGGCCGCAGATATAAAGCAGGTTGAGATCGCGCTGGCGAATAATGCGGTTCAGGTGCGCATAGATAAAGTTCAGGCCCGGCGTGGTTCCCCAGTGCCCCAGCAGACGAGGCTTGATATGTTCAGGCTGCAGCGGCTCGCGCAGCAGAGGATTAGCCATCAGGTAAATCTGCCCGACTGAAAGATAGTTAGCGGCGCGCCAGTAACGGTCAAGCAGCGCTAATTCAGTCTCGGTAGCGGAATGGGGTGAAGAGGTGTCCATCAGCTGCTCCTTTTAAATGAGTCAGCTAAAAGCATAGACGCCTGGGGGAGTTGTGCAGGAAGCGGCAAAATGCGCGCGTAAAAAAGGCGGGAGATCCCGCCTTCAGGCTTTACTATTTACCGATTACGGCTGCGGCCACCGCCGCTTCGTCATTGGCCGCGGTAAACGGCGTGTAGTCGAGCTGCAAAACGCGGCTGGTTTCCGCCAGCTGGTGCTCGGTTGCCGCCACGTTGCCGTTCAGCTTCTGGCCGTAAGAGGGCACAATCGCTTTCAGCTTCGCCTGCCATGCCGACGTCGCCATCTGCTCAGCGAACACTTTGCTCATCAGATCGATCATAATAGGCGCGGCCGTGGAAGCACCCGGCGAGGCGCCCAGCAGCGCGGAGATGGTGCCGTCCTGCGACGTGACGACCTCCGTGCCCAGCTTCAGCACGCCGCCTTTCTGTGCGTCTTTCTTGATAATCTGTACGCGCTGGCCCGCCTTAACGCGACGCCAGTCCTCTTTTCTCGCCTCCGGGAAATAATCCCGCAGCGCCTGGCAGCGATCGTCATCGGTCAGCATGACCTGGCCAATCAGGTATTTCACCAGGTTAAAGTTATCCAGCCCGACGTGCACCATTGGCTTAAAGTTCGACGAGGTCATGGAGCCGAACATATCCCACAGCGAGCCTTGCTTCAGGAACTTCGTCGAGAAGGTGGCAAACGGCCCGAACAGCAGCACCTGCTTGCCATCCAGCATCCGCGTATCCAGATGCGGCACGGACATCGGCGGCGCGCCAACGGAAGCTTTGCCGTACACTTTGGCCAGATGGCGCTTCACGATCTCCGGGTTTTCGCTTACCAGGAACTCGCCGCCGACCGGGAAGCCCGCATATTCTCTGGCTTCTGGAATACCGGTCTGCTGGAGCAGCGTCAGCGCCGCGCCGCCCGCGCCGATAAAGATATATTTCGCGCGGATGGTTTTCCGGCGGCCGTTGTTTTTCAAATCGGCCACGGTCACGTTCCAGCTGCCGTCGCCGTTGCGCTTAAAGCCGCGAACCTCATGGGCGGTTTCCAGCGAAAAATGCTGGTTTTTCTGTAGCGATGCCACCATCTGGCGCGTGATTTCGCCGAAGTTCACGTCGGTGCCGGTGGTGATGCGCGTGGCGGCAACGCGATCTTTGTCGTCACGTCCTTCCATCAGCAGCGGTGCCCACGCCCTGATTTGCTCCGGGTCTTCTGAATACTCCATACCGCGGAACAGCGAGCTTTTCTGCAGCGCCGTAAAGCGTTTCTTCAGGAACGCCACGTTGTCGTCGCCCCAGACAAAGCTCATATGGGGAACGGTGTTGATAAAGCTGCGTGGATTGCGCAGGACGCCTTTCTGGACCAGATGGGACCAGAACTGGCGCGAGATCTGAAACGCTTCGTTGATCTCGACGGCTTTTTTGATATCGACCGAGCCGTCTTCTTTCTGCGGCGTATAGTTCATTTCGGCCAGCGCGGCATGCCCGGTACCGGCGTTGTTCCAGCCGTTGGAGCTTTCTTCAGCCACGCTGTCCAGGCGTTCGATCATACTGATGCGCCACTCGGGTTCCAGAGCCTGCAACCAGGTGCCAAGCGTAGCGCTCATCGCGCCTCCGCCGATCAGTAATACATCTTTTTCTTCATCTGCCGTAGCGGCTTTCGCAGAGCCCATAGCGGCCAGAAGTCCTGCTAATTTTGGCATGAGGCGACTTCTCCGTATGTTGATAAATCAACATGGTGAGCAGGTGAAACGGCGGCGATCTCTTTCGGACCGTGGTAGCCGCTTCGCTGAGTACAGTGCGCTTCCATCACAAAAACGGATGATTAACGCGCGTTAAGCGTTGTGGAAATATACCATTGTTACGTAGCAATTAAAAAATTGTTTAAAGATTAAAAATGAGAATGAATAATCAAACAAAATTAGAGGAAGTAATACCAGAGGCTGCTTCAGCGAAACGGCAAAGAGAGTTAGCGGTTATTTATTATTAATTTTCATAAGGATAATTTGGTTTTCTTCGGATGGGGTTGTGCAAAAAGCAGGCAGGTAAAGCCTGAAAAGCAGGCGTGAGCAGGGAAGATCGCAGAGAATTTAGTTGTTATTAAATGTTAACTGATTGTTAAGTGGGAAAGACCGGCGGACGATTCAGCCGCGTGGCGGGTAAAATGAGGGTGGATATCTCCGTGCGGACAGGCCGATTTAAAAAACCTCCGCGCAGGCCGGGCAAAAAAATGCCTGCTCCGCACGGGCGGAACAGGCGTCACAGATTGATACGTCCGGCATGCTGCCGGACGGAACAGGCACTGTGCTTTATCGGCAGCGTCAGGCTTTTTTAGCCGCTGCGGCAGCCTTAACGATTACCGCGAAAGCATCCGCTTTCAGCGATGCGCCGCCAACCAGCGCGCCGTCGATATCCGGCTGGGCAAACAGCTCGGCCGCATTCTTATCGTTAACGGAACCGCCGTACTGGATAATGACCTGTTCTGCGACAGCGGCATCTTTTTTGGCGATATGGTCACGGATAAATTTATGCACGGCCTGGGCCTGTGCAGGGGTAGCGGATTTGCCGGTGCCGATAGCCCAGACTGGCTCATAGGCAATGACCACGCCGTTGAACGCGTCAGCGCCCTGGGTTTCCAGCACGGCGTCAATCTGGCGTGCGCAAACTTCTTCGGTTTTACCCGCTTCGTTTTCCGCTTCGGTTTCGCCAATGCACAGTACCGGGATCAGACCGGCCGTTTTCAGCACCGCGAATTTTTTGGCAATCAGCTCGTCGCTCTCTTTATGATAAGTGCGACGCTCGGAGTGGCCGATAATGATGTATTTCGCGCCTACGTCTTTCAGCATCTCGGCGGATACTTCGCCGGTGAACGCGCCAGACAGGTTAACGTCCACGTTCTGCGCGCCAAGCACGATATGGCTACCCGAGCTGGCGTGCTTCGCCAGATCCAGATAAATCGTTGGAGGGGCAATGGCTACGCCGCAGCCATCGACGGCGCTCAGCTCATTACGCAGACCGGCAATCAGCTCGTTGACCATGTGTTTGCTGCCGTTCAGTTTCCAGTTACCCATTACTAACGGATGTCGCATTCTATCCTCCACGCTTAGCGCGATACGGTTTAATTACCCTGCCTCAGCAGCGTTGTCTGCCGGACAGTATAGAGATCAAAGCCCTTCAGAGCTTTGCTTTTCGTCATTTTTAAACCCGGTTAGCCACCGTTCAGGGCGAGTTTTACCGGCTCGATGGCGAAGGTCAGCCCTTTTTCGCCGTTGTCGGCCACCACGTAGCGCAGCGCGCCTTCCGCCTGGGCATAGTAGCGCGAGCCTTTCCCTTTACTCAGCAGATCGTCCAGCCGCTTCTGACTCTGTTCCTGAGTCAGCGTCGGTTCAAAAAACCGCGTCAGCGCAATCATATAGGCCAGCGCTTTATCCCGTGCGGCTTTCTCTTCCGGGCCGGGCACCGGCAGCCAGGTAATCTGTAACGTTTTGATCTTTCCGGTTCCCTGTTCCAGCGCGGTAGAAGAGTAGAGATTTTCATTGATCTTGCTGGCGGCACGGGTCAAATTACTTTTATCACCGCGGCTGTCCGTCGCCCGGTATTCAGCAATCTGTAACTTTGGATTGATAGCATTATACTTTTCGCGAAACTGGCCGATAGTCATATCAAAGGTCGGCGCACCCGCCAGAAGATAGGGCGCTGTAGGCATATGTTCAGCACGCTCCTGAGGATCGGCTTCGGCCCGAACGGGCGCGGTACTCAGCCAGACCAGTAACGTAAAACCCGTGAACAACGCTTTATTCATTATCTGTCGCTCTAACTAATGCAGTTAACGCAAGATTAAAACGGACAATGACCGGCAAAGTCAAAGCCTGACGCTGTTCTGAGGAAGAAAAAATGACCTTACAAGCGTGGTGTTTTTCCTGGCGTGGCAGGCTGGGGCGGCGCGATCTGTGGATTTGGCTGACGCTGTGGCTGGTGCTGCTGACCGTGCTGTTTACCCTGGCCGCGCGAGGCTGGATCAGCACGCAGACCGCCGCCTTCTGCGTGGTCAGCCTGCTGTGGCCGTCCAGCGCCGTGGTGGTGAAACGTCTGCACGACCGTAACAAATCGGCCGCCTGGGCTTTGCTGCTGATCGTGGCGTGGATGCTGCTGGCAGGGAACTGGTCGGCGCTGCCCGCCACCTGGCAGTGGACGCTGGGGCGCTTTATTCCCACGCTGATCCTGGTGACCATGAGCCTGGAGCTGGGCGTGTTCAGCGGCAGCAAGGGCGCCAACCGCTTCGGCAAAACGACGTTGCAGGTGAACTATTTTGGCCGTCGGACGCCCGATTACCAGTAGTGTTCGCTGGTGATATGGCCAGGCTTACGTTTCAGGTGCTTGCGCATGTCGCGCGTCTCTTTCAGCAGCTGCTGGGTGTCTCTGACCATCTGCGGGTTGCCGCACAGCATGATATGGCTCTCTTCTGCCGTCATGGGCAGCCCGACGGCGGCTTCCAGCTCGCCACGCTCTATCAGCGCGGGCACGCGGCCGGTCAGCGACCCCTCGGCCGCTTCGCGGCTGACCAGCGTCTGAATACGTAGCTGTCCCTGATAGCGCTGCTCCAGCGCCTGCATCAGCGGCAGATAGCTCAGGTCCTGCGCGTAGCGGACGGCATGGACGAGAACGATATGCTCAAAACGCGCCAGCCCTTTGCCTTCCTGCAGGATAGAAAGATAGGGGCCGATAGCCGTCCCGGTCGCCAGCATCCACAGCGTTTTGCACTCGGGGATTTCATCTATCACAAAAAAACCGGCGGATTCTTTGGTGATCATCAGCTTCTGGCCCGGCTGCAATGCATGAAGTCGCGGGCTTAATTTGCCTTCCGGCACCGTCACCAGGTAGAACTCCAGGTTGGCGTTGCTGGGGGCGTTCACAAAAGAGTAGGCGCGCTGCACGCGTTCGCCGTCGACTTCCAGCGCCAGCTTGGCGAACTGTCCGGCAATAAAGGGATCGATGGGCGCGGTGACGGTAATGCTGAACAGGCTCTCCGTCCAGTCCTGCACCTGCTGTACTGTGGCGTTGACCCACTCGGCCATAGTGCGCTCCTTAGTCAAAACGGTTGAATAGCCTATCTTCGCTACGGAACGGCTTTTTTGCCAGCCTCCGTGATGCGCAAAGCTCATATCGACAAATCCGGCATCCGACGTACAGTTTCATTTACGCCGCTGAACGCTTTTGCTGACACTTAATTAAAGACCATTTTTCCTTGCCCTCTCGCTTTGTCATGCGTTCCTGATATTTTCCTCGCTATCGAAAACCCTTCCTGGCCAATCGTCCTGTTTAATGGCGATTTAGCCGATAAATTGTGCTGATAAAATGAAGAAAATTGCAAACGGGCATTTGCTGGTGATGCTGATCGCGCTGGTGGCCGTCGGTCAGATGGCGCAAACCATTTATGTTCCGGCGATGGCGACCATCGCACAGGATTTTGGCGTGCGCGACGGCGTGGTGCAGCGCGTGATGGCCGCGTATCTGATGACCTACGGCGGCTCGCAGCTGCTGTATGGCCCGCTGTCGGATAATATCGGGCGGCGTCCGGTTATCCTGGGCGGATTAACTATTTTTATGATCGGTTCACTGGTCGCGCTCGGTGCGCCGACCTTCGATCTGCTGGTGCTGGGCAGCGCCATTCAGGGACTGGGAACGGGCGTGGCGGGCGTGATGGCTCGCACCATGCCGCGCGATCTGTATGCGGGCGGCGCGCTGCGGCAGGCCAACAGCCTGCTGAATATGGGCATTCTGGTCAGTCCGCTGGTTGCGCCGGTGATTGGCGCGCTGCTGACTCATCTGTTTGGCTGGCACGCCTGCTTTATTTTTCTGCTGTTGCTCTGCCTGGGTGTGGGCACGGCAATGCTGCGTTGGCTGCCGGAAACGCGTCCCGCGCCGTTGGAAAAACGCGCGCTTTTTTCACGCTATAAGCCGCTGCTGGCTGACAGCACCTTTGTGCGCTATCTGATTATGCTGATGGGCGCGCTGGGCGGCATCGCCGTGTTTGAAGCCAGCTGCGGCGTGCTGATGGGCGGCGTGCTGGGACTCAACAGCCTCACGGTCAGCCTGCTGTTTATTCTGCCGATCCCGGCGGCGTTTTTCGGCGCGTGGTTTGCCGGTCGCGACAATAAGCCTTTTCAGCAGCTGATGTGGTGGTCGGTCAATAGCTGCCTGCTGGCTGGCGCGCTGATGTGGATCCCGGCCTGGTTCGGCGTGATGACCATCTGGACGCTGGTGGCGCCTGCCGCGCTGTTTTTCTTCGGCGCGGGCATGCTGTTTCCCCTGGCGACCACGGGCGCCATGGAGCCGTGGCCCTATATGGCCGGTACGGCGGGCGCGCTGTTGGGCGGCCTGCAAAACCTGGGATCGGGCCTGGCGGCCTGGCTGTCGGCGCTGCTGCCGCAGAACGGCCAGTTCAGCCTGGGAATGCTGATGTTCGCCATGGCGCTGCTGATCCTGCTGTGCTGGCTACCCTTGTCGAAAAGGCCGGAGATGCACGCGGTATGAAGTAACGGGCCAAACGGCCCGTAAACATCCTACAGAATATATTGATGCAGGCTCGCGTCCTTACGATCCAGATAGTGAATGGACTGGATGCGGCGGATAGTGCGCGATTTGCCGCGCACCAGCAGCGTTTCGGTGGTGGCGACGTTGCCCTGGCGCGTAATGCCTTTCAGCAGATCGCCGCTGGTGATGCCGGTTGCGGAGAAAATAACGTTATCGTTGCGCGCCATGTCGGTCAGCGCCAGCACCTTTCCGGCTTCAATACCCATTGCCCGACAGCGTTGCAGCTCCTGTTCACCCAGCGCGCGGTTTTCCGGCGTATCGCCTTTGACCGCGTGACGCGGCAGCAGGCGTCCCTGCATATCACCATCCAGCGCGCGGATCACCGCCGCCGAAACCACGCCTTCCGGTGCGCCGCCGATGCCATACAGCACGTCCACTTCGCTGTCCGGCATACAGGTCAGGATAGAGGCGGCCACGTCGCCGTCGGGAAAGGCAAAAATTCGCACGCCCAGCTGCTGCATCTCGGCAATCACGCCGTCATGGCGCGGCTTGGCAAGAACGGTGACGGTCAGCTCCGTCAGCGGTTTTTGCAGCGCCCGCGCGATATTTCGCAGGTTTTCCGCCAGCGGCAACGCCAGATCGATAGCGCCTTTCGCGCCAGGGCCAACCGCCAGCTTTTCCATATACATATCGGGCGCGTTCAGAAAGGTGCCTTTATCGCCAACGGCCAGCACGGCCAGCGCGTTGGCCTGGCCCATGGCGGTCATGCGCGTGCCTTCAATAGGATCGACCGCGATATCCACCGCATCGCCCTGGCCACTGCCCACTTTTTCGCCAATGTACAGCATCGGTGCTTCGTCGATCTCGCCTTCGCCGATGACGATTTGCCCATCGATATCGACTTTATTCAGCATGATACGCATGGCGTGCACCGCAGCGCCGTCGGCCGCGTTCTTGTCGCCGCGCCCCAGCCATTTATAGCCAGCCAGCGCTGCCGCTTCCGTTACGCGTGAAAATTCAATAGCGAGTTCTCGTTTCATAATGGGCCTTACGCAAAGTAATGAAGCAGGAAGTCTGGCATGGCGGGGAGGAAAAACGCCAGCATTCTTATCGCCGGGTTCTGAACATCAGGGAGGAGGGGCGGAACAGATGCCCGCAGCTGTGGCGACTGCGGGCGAGAAGACGTTACTCTTCGTGGTCTTCCCATGCCTGAGCGCGGGAAACGGCTTTCTTCCAGCCTGCATAACGATAGTTACGCTCGGTGGTTTCGATGCTCGGACGGAATTCGCGTTCAATGACGGCCTTGGCACGGACTTCATCCAAATCTTTCCAGAAGCCGACCGCCAGCCCCGCCAGATAGGCGGAACCCAGCGCGGTTACTTCCAATACTTCCGGGCGTTCGACGCGGGTGCCCAGGATATCGGACTGGAACTGCATCAGGAAGTTGTTGGCTACCGCGCCGCCATCGACACGCAGAGACTGCAGGCGGGTGTTGGAGTCATTCTGCATGGCTTCCAGCACGTCGCGGGTCTGGAAGGCGATAGATTCCAGCGTGGCGCGAATAATATGGTTCGCGTTCGCGCCGCGCGTCAGGCCGAAGATAGCGCCGCGCGCATACGGGTCCCAGTAAGGCGCGCCCAGGCCGGTAAAGGCCGGCACCATATACACGCCGTTGCTGTCTTTCACCTTGGTGGCGAAGTATTCGGAATCGGTGGCGTCACCGATTAGCTTCATCTCGTCACGCAGCCACTGGATAGACGCGCCGCCGATAAATACCGCGCCTTCCAGCGCATAGTTGACTTCGCCGCGCGGGCCGCAGGCGATAGTGGTCAGCAGGCCGTTAGTGGAGGTGACCGCTTCCGTGCCCGTGTTCATCAGCATAAAGCAGCCGGTACCGTAGGTGTTTTTCGCCATGCCCGGCTGAACGCAAAGCTGGCCATACAGCGCCGCCTGCTGGTCGCCCGCGATACCGGCGATAGGGATACGCGTGCCGCCTTTACCGCCGATATTGGTCTGGCCGTAGACTTCGGAAGAAGACTTCACTTCCGGCAGCATTTCACGCGGGATATCCAGGATATCCAGCATGCGCTGATCCCACTCCAGCTTGTGGATGTTGAACATCATGGTACGCGAGGCGTTGGTGTAATCGGTGATGTGCACCCGTCCCTGCGTCATTTTCCACACCAGCCAGGAATCGACGGTGCCGAACAGCAGCTCGCCGCGCTTTGCCCGCTCGCGCGAGCCTTCAACGTGATCCAGGATCCATTTAACCTTGGTGCCGGAGAAGTAAGGGTTAATCACCAGCCCGGTAGTGTGCTGAATATACTCTTCCAGCCCCTCTTTTTTCAGTCGGGCGCAGTAGTCGGCGGTGCGCGGATCCTGCCAGACGATAGCGTTATAGATCGGCTTGCCGGTCTCTTTGTCCCAGACGATAGCGGTTTCACGCTGGTTGGTGATGCCAATGGCGGCTATCTCGTCCGAACGGATATCGGCGTGGGCCAGCACTTCCACCAGCGTGGAGCTTTGTGACGCCCAGATGTCCATCGGATCGTGTTCGACCCAGCCGGTCTTAGGATAAATTTGCTGAAATTCGCGCTGGGAAACCGCAACAATGTTGGAGTCGTGATCCAGCACCACGGCGCGGGAGCTGGTTGTGCCCTGATCCAGCGCGACGATATATTTTTTATCTGTAGTCATAAATCCTTCCTGATGTGTAAAGGGTTAGCACTTACGCTTTACGCTGTTCAGCACGCGCTATCGTCTCTGGCTTCTTTACCGCAGCTGCGCCAGGCAGGTTACGGGCGATCAGAGAGCGGTAGCCGAATGCACCCACGCAGGCACCAACAATCGGGCCAAAAATTGGCACGAGGAAATAAGGAATATCGCGGGCGCCGGTGAAAGCAACGTTACCCCAACCGGCCAGCCAGGCAAAGATCTTGGGTCCGAAATCACGGGCCGGGTTCAGGGCGAAGCCGGTCAACGGACCCATTGCACCGCCGATAACCGCGATAAGCAGGCCGATCAGCAGCGGAGCCATCGGGCCGCGCGGCAGGCCGTTGCCGTCGTCGGTCAGCGCCATAATCAGCCCCATCATCACGGCAGTGATCACGGCTTCAACCAGGAAAGCCTGGCCAACGCTGATATGCGGATTAGGGTAGGTAGAGAAAATACCGGCCAAATCCAGGCTCTCGACGCTGCCGCGCACCATATGGTGCGTCTGCTCGTAGTCCAGAAACAGGTTATGGTAGAGCGCATAAACCAGCGCGGCGGAGCAGAAGGCGCCTGCTACCTGCGCCACAATATAAGGAATAACTTTACGGCCTTCGAAGTTGCCAAACAGGCAAAGCGCCAGGGTCACGGCCGGGTTCAAATGCGCTCCGGAAATGGCCGCGCTCAGGTAAACCGCCATGGCAACGGCGATCCCCCAGATGATGCTGATTTCCCACAGGCCGAGTACCGCGCCTGCTACCTTTGCCGCCGCGACGCAGCCGGCACCAAAGAAAATAATCGTGCCGACGCCGAGAAACTCGGCGATGCACTGCCCTTTAAGGGTGGTGGTTGTCTGGCTCATGATGTTGGTTCCTGAAGGCGAGGTTAAATGGTGTACGGCTTTTTTTTCTCTTTCCCTGAGTCGCCCCAATCTTGTGTGGGGTTGTTGTGAATTTATCGTTAACGAGCATAAACGAGAAATAGCGAAATCAAAAGTTGTGTGCTGCTTCAAAAAAATGAGCGTTTTCGCGTCTTTTAACGGAATTTTCCTGCGGCTTTTGGCTTTCGTTTTCCATTTCATGTTGCAATTTGTTAACAATACCCGCGCAGGGATCGCGGGTAAATGTTACAAACACCAGGTCTGCGCTGAAAAACGCGGCTCTCTGCGCCGTAGCAGGTTCGTTGCTGGACTTGGCGGGCCGCTCTACATACAATCGGAACATCGTTGTGAGCCGCAGCGGGTCGGCCAGTGTCGATCGCGCCGCGTCTGCAACATCAACGCCTTGCGATTAGGAGAGGTCATTTACGATGTCATTTGAAGTGTTCGAGAAACTGGAAGCAAAAGTACAGCAGGCGATTGATACTATCACGCTGCTGCAGATGGAAATTGAAGAGCTGAAAGAGCAGAACAACAACCTGAATCAGCAGGTTCAGCAGGCCGCGGGCAACAGCGAATCCCTGGTGCGTGAAAACCAGCACCTGAAAGAGGAGCAGCATGTCTGGCAGGAGCGTCTGCGTGCGCTGTTGGGAAAAATGGAAGAAGTCTGAGTCAGGTTTGACGGCAGGCGGTAAAAGAACGGGTGCCAGTCAGCACCCGTTTTTGCTATATGCCAGCCGGTGGATCTTCTGGAAGGATAAGGTTTGCTATTCGATATCCAGCGGATCTTCGGAAAGGATAATACCGGTATTGTCGGCATAAAGATGGTCGCCTGAAAAGAAGGTCACGCCGCCAAAATTGACGCGCACGTCGCTTTCGCCAATGCCTTCGCCAGCGGCGCCAGCCGGGATAGCCGCAATCGCCTGAATGCCGATATCCAGCTCTTCCAGGTCGTCTACCTGGCGCACGGAGCCGTAGACCACCAACCCTTCCCATTCGTTTTGCAACGCCAGGCGAGCCAGCGCCGCATCGACCAGCGCGCGCCGTACAGAGCCGCCGCCGTCTACCAGCAGCACGCGCCCGCGTCCGTTTTCTTCCAGCAGATCATACAGAAGCCCGTTATCTTCAAAACATTTCACCGTGGTGATTTGCCCGCCAAACGAGGTGCGGCCACCAAAGTTTGAAAAGAGCGGTTCAACCACGTTCACATCTTCATGATAGATGTCGCAGAGTTCGGAAGTATCGTATTTCATAAGGGGTTCATCTGTTCGCCACAGGGAGACTAAGTATATCGCTTTCTGGCGGTTGTTGGCAAAATCATCAGTTGTTAAAAATTGCGGCAGGTCAGGGACATCGCGATTAGTTCATCGCCAGACCAATGGCGAAAAGCAGATTAACCAGCAGCGTCGCTTTTACCGTTTTCTCCAGCACGGGCCGCATAGCGGCGGCGGCGGTATGTTTGATAACAAAGCGTGCCTGGCCGAACAACAGCGGCGCGCTGAGCAAAAACAGCCAGCCCGACGCGTCCAGCATCGCCAGTTTGGCATACAGGCCAAAGCAAAACAGCGCGCCGGAAAGCAGCATGGCATGGTAATAGCGCGCGTTACAGGCGCCGAGCCGTACGGCCAGGGTGAATTTACCGTTCCGCCGATCGCTGTCGATATCGCGCATGTTATTGACGTTGAGCACGGCGACCGCCAGCAGGCCGCAGCCGGTCGCGGGCAGAAAAGCCAACAGATGCAGGCCGTGCGTTTGCAGATAAAAGCTGCCCACCACGCCCAGCCAGCCAAAGAAAACCAGCACGGAAAGATCGCCCAGCCCAAGATAGCCGTAAGGTTTTTTCCCTACCGTATAGGCGATGGCGGCGACGATGGCCAGCGCGCCCAGCGCCAGAAAGCCCAGCATATCGCCGGGGCTCTGACAGGCGCGCACCACCAGCGTTACGCCTGCGATCAGCGTCAGCGCGACCGTCAGCGTCAGCGCAAAGCGCATCTGCTTCAGGCCGATCAGCCCTTTCTGCATGCCGCGTAGCGGGCCGAGGCGATCGGGCTTGTCGCTGCCTTTTACCGCATCGCCATAGTCGTTGGCCAGATTGGACAAAATTTGCAGCAGCGCCGTGGTCAGCAGCGTCAGCAGCGCGACGGCCGGATCGAAATGTCCCTCACGCCAGGCCAGCGCCGAGCCGGTAATCACTGACGCGCAGGCTAAAGGCAGCGTACGTAAGCGCAGGCTTTCCAGCCATGCGCGGAAAGAGGTAAAAGCCGGAACTGCAGAGATATTGTCGCTCATCAGGCTGGGCCTTTGCTGAAAGAGGATGAATGCCGGAAAGCGACCAGTTTACTGGCTGTCTGCACGCGGAGAATTAATCCACGTCAGGAATTGGGCGGGAAAGCAGAGGCGGCGGACAAAGAAAAACCCCGCGCGTAAGCGACGGGGTTTAAAAAGGCGCGAGCGTGGAAGATTACAGAATAAAGCGGCTGAGATCTTCGTCCGCTACCAGCTCGTCCAGATGTTTACCAACGTAATCGGCATCGATGGTGATCGACTCGCCGTTGCGGTCGCTGGCGTCGTAGGAAATCTCTTCCATCAGGCGCTCCAGCACGGTATGGAGACGACGCGCGCCGATGTTCTCAGCGGTTTCGTTCACCTGCCAGGCTGCGGCAGCGATGCGGCTGATGCCGTCTTCCGTAAAGTGGATATCCACGCCTTCGGTCTTCATCAGCGCCTTGTACTGCACGGTGACGGACGCGCTTGGCTCGGTCAGGATGCGCTCAAAGTCGTGCGTGGTCAGCGCCTGTAGCTCGACGCGGATCGGCAGACGACCCTGCAGTTCCGGGATCAGATCGGAAGGGCTGGCGACCTGGAACGCGCCGGAAGCGATAAACAGAATGTGGTCGGTTTTCACCATACCGTGCTTGGTGGAAACGGTGCAGCCTTCCACCAGCGGCAGCAGGTCGCGCTGTACGCCTTCGCGGGAAACGTCCGGGCCGGAGCTTTCGCCACGCTTACAGACCTTGTCGATTTCGTCGATAAACACGATGCCGTGCTGCTCGACCGCGTCGATCGCTTCCTGCTTTAACTCTTCCGGATTGACCAGTTTGGCGGCTTCTTCCTCGATCAGCAGCTTCATCGCTTCTTTGATCGGCAGCTTACGCGGCTTCTGCTTCTGGCCGCCGATGTTCTGGAACATCGACTGCAGCTGGCTGGTCATCTCTTCCATACCCGGAGGCGCCATGATCTCGACACCCATTGGCGCGGCGGCCAGATCGATTTCGATCTCTTTATCGTCCAGCTGGCCTTCGCGCAGCTTTTTGCGGAAAGACTGGCGGGCAGCAGACGGCTCGGCAGCGGCTTCCGGCTGGCCCCAGTTGTTTTTCGCCGGTGGGATCAGCACGTCGAGAATGCGTTCTTCGGCCATCTCTTCGGCGCGATAGCGGTTTTTCTCAATCGCCTGCGAGCGCACCATTTTGATCGCGGAATCGGTCAGATCGCGGATGATAGAATCCACTTCTTTACCTACATAGCCCACTTCGGTGAACTTAGTCGCTTCCACCTTAATAAAAGGCGCATTCGCCAGCTTGGCCAGGCGACGGGCGATTTCGGTTTTACCTACGCCGGTCGGGCCAATCATCAGAATATTTTTAGGCGTCACTTCGTGGCGCAGCTCTTCGTCGAGCTGCATACGGCGCCAGCGGTTGCGCAGGGCGATGGCAACAGCGCGCTTGGCGCCGTCCTGGCCGATAATAAATCTGTCCAGTTCGCTGACGATTTCGCGCGGGGTCATTTCAGACATAATCAGGGTCCTTACGCTTTAGACGATAATTCTTCGATAGTAAGATTGTGGTTGGTATAGATGCAGATATCGCCTGCAATACCCAGCGCTTTTTCCACGATGTCGCGCGCGCCAATGTCGGTGTTTTCCAGCAGCGCACGAGCGGCAGCCTGTGCGTACGGGCCGCCAGAACCGATGGCGATCAGATCGTTTTCCGGCTGGATCACGTCGCCGTTGCCGGTGATGATCAGCGAGGCGTTTTCGTCAGCTACGGCCAGCAGGGCTTCCAGCTTGCGCAGCATCCGATCGGTACGCCAGTCTTTGGCCAGTTCGACCGCCGCCTTCACCAGATGGCCCTGATGCATCTCCAGCTTGCGTTCGAACAGCTCAAACAGCGTAAAGGCATCTGCTGTGCCACCGGCAAAACCAGCAATGACCTTGTCATTATAAAGACGACGCACTTTTTTGACGTTGCCTTTCATTACGGTGTTGCCGAGCGTAGCCTGGCCATCACCGCCAATTACTACCTGGCCGTTGCGTCGTACACTTACAATTGTTGTCACGGGCAGACCCCTTGTTACAGTCGAAAGATCTCCCCGCAGGCCTACTGCGGGGCAATGATGCGATCAGATATGGGGGGAATCTGGAAGGTTTCAACCCCCCAAAGAGACAGGAATACAATTTGAATGGCCGTTGCCGCGCAGGCGTTTCAGCGTGCTGTCGGCGGCGGTGCGGCTGTTGTAAGGGCCGACGATCACGCGATTCCAGCCGCCGCCGCTGGTGATTTTGCTTTCAAAGCCTTCAAACGC
The DNA here is from genome assembly GCF_030484085.1 of Erwinia wuhanensis. Classification (NCBI taxonomy): domain Bacteria; kingdom Pseudomonadati; phylum Pseudomonadota; class Gammaproteobacteria; order Enterobacterales; family Erwiniaceae; genus Erwinia; species Erwinia wuhanensis. The sequence goes on along the minus strand of NZ_JAUJUH010000010.1, from coordinate 28,594 downwards.
CAGCGAGGCGCGTACGGATTCCGCCTGGTCGCTGCCTTTGAACGAGCCGCACTGCACCATCCAGCGCTGCGTCTTCTCTTTTTCGACTTCTTTTGGCTTCTCGGTTTTCGGCTGCGGCTGGCGGACAGGCTCCTGAGCTACCGTCGGCTGCTGGCTGTGCTGCGGCAGCATGTGCTGCTGCTGTGCCGGCTGCTGACGCGATGGCTGTACCTGCGGCTGCGTTTGAACCTGACGCGGCTGGATCTGTGGCTGCGTCTGTACCTGACGAGAAGGCTGAGGTTCTGATGAATAGGCGTTCTGCGGCTGGCGCGACTGCTGTTGCAGCTGCGTCTGCTGCTGCTGGCGCTGTAGCGTTTGCTGGCGTTGGGCTGGCGTCTGCTCGTTCCACGGCACTTCGTTCAGCTGGGTAGGCTGCTGGCGCATATCGGCCTGCATCTGCTCCAGCAGCTGGCGCTGTTCGTCGGTCAGTTGCGTAGGCGAATGCACTTCACCGCCTGCCGAAGGCTCGACGGGCGTCGGCACGGTGATTTGACGGTTCTCCAGCTCTTTAATGTAGCGCCAGCGCTCTTCTGGCTTGGGCGGCAAACCGTTGCCGGCTGCTTTGTGATCCGGAATGACCGGCGCCTCTTCCTCTTTTTTATGATGGGCGATAAACCATAAGCCACCGACAAACGTCACCAGTACCGCGACGGCCAGACCTACCATGATCTTTGATACACCCGATCCGCTGCTGCGCTTTTTACTGCCGCCGCGGCCGTTGCTCTTTTTGCGACGCGTCCCTGTCGAACGCCCGCGGCCTACGTAATCTTTTTGTGCCACTATCGTTCCGCTAATAATCAATGAAGAGTAAGGTCGGGCCAGCGCGCTGGCCTGCAGCTCGCCATGTTACTCAAGGGCCGGAAGTTTGACCAGCAGGGATACGATTAAGAATCTGCTGAATCTCGGTTTTGTTGCCCAAAAGGAAAGATTTTGTTCGCGCTACGCTTTTTGCCGCAGCGCGGGCGCCGTGCTGCCGCGAATTTTTATTTCAAAATCCAGCAGCCGGGAACCGCTGTTTACCAGCTTGCCCTGTAGCTGTTCCAGCAGCAGATTCATCGCCTCGCGGCCGATGTTGAATCGCGGCTGGGCAATGGTAGTCAGCTGAGGATCGCTGTAGCGCGACAGTTCGATATCATCAAAACCAATCAGCGACAGATCTTTCGGCACGCGCAGCCCCATTATTTTCGCCTGCGCCATCGCGCCCAGCGCCATGATATCGCTATGGCAGAACAGGGCGTCCGGCGGCTGCGGCAGCCGCATTAGCTGCTTCAGCGCGCGGCTGCCGGCGTCAAACGTGAAATCGCCGCGCACGATATAGCGCGGATCCAGCCTGATGCCGTTGCGTTGCAGCGCCTGAATATAGCCCTGCAGGCGATACTGACACAGCGGCATCTCCTGCGGCCCGGCGACGCAGGCGATACGCTCGTGGCCCAGCTTAAGCAGATGGTTCACCGCCTCGAACGCCGCCGTCAGGTTATCAATGTGCACGGTCGGCAGCGCCAGATCGGGCGCGAATTCATTGGCCATCACCATCGGCGGCAGGCTGCGCTGCTCTTCCGGCCCGGTTTCAAAAGGCACCTGCGACCCCAGCAGCACCATGCCGTCAATCTGTCGGGTCATCACCAGATTCAGGAAAGCGCTCTCCTGACGGTTTTGGTGCGCGCAGTCGCCAATCAGCACCAGATAGCCTTCTTCGGCCGCCACCGATTCCACGCCGCGAATAATTTCGCTGAAAAAGGGGTCGCAAATGTCGGGCACTATCACCAGGATTGTGCGGGACTCGCTGCGTCGCGGATGGCGCACCATGGCATGAGGCGAATAGCCAACGGCAATCACCGCCTCGTCGACTTTTTGGCGCGTGGCGGCAGAAACCTTTTCCGGACTCATCAGGGCGCGGGAAACGGTCGCCGTCGATACGCCCGCTTTTTCCGCCACGTCTTTCATCGTGGCGCCCACGGTTTCTGGCTTGTGCTCCAACGCTGTTCTCCTCATACCGGCCGGTTGACTGCCCGGCGTCGGCCGGAAATAAAAGGCTTTTTGTCAGCGTTATAGCCGACCCTCACCGTGAAATTAACCAATGCTAATCAATTGCGTTACTTAATTTGCATAAAAATAGTGACTTGTGCGACTTTTTTCGAGCCGGCTCGCAGCAAGAAGACGATATCGTCTGGCATTTCAGCTTTCGGTGGGATCCACATCCAGCGTCCATTTCACCTTGCGCGACTGCGGCAGCGTGCCCATCAGCGGCAGCGTAGCCTTAATCAGCCGCTGCAGCAGCGCGCGGGAAGGATGCTGGAGCAGCAGCTGCCAGCGGTAGCGCCCGCCTCGTTTAGGCTGAAGCGCCGGCACCGGGCCCATAACCCAGAACGCTTCATCCTTAAGCGGGCTGGCTTCCAGCAGATTGCGCAGCTGCTGTAAAAAGAGCGCGGACTGCTGGTTATCGTGATCCTCCGAGCGGAACAGCGCGTGGCTGGTGAACGGCGGCAGAAACACGGTTTTCCTTTCGACCAGCGCCTGCTGCGCAAAAGCGTCGTAGCCCTGATGCAGCAGCGTTTGCAGAAGGGGATGTTCAGGATGATGGGTTTGCAGCATCACTTCGCCCTGTTTCCCGGCACGTCCGGCACGCCCGGCCACCTGGGTATAAAGCTGGGCGAAGCGCTCGGCGGAGCGGAAGTCGGCGGAAAACAGCGCGCCGTCGACATCCAGCAGCGAAACCAGCGTCACGTCAGGAAAGTGGTGGCCTTTTGCCAGCATCTGCGTGCCCACCAGGATCCTGGCGCCGCCACGATGAACGTCGGCCAGATGTTGTTCAAGCGCGCCCTTGCGGCTGGTGGTGTCGCGGTCGATGCGGGACAGCGGCACGCCGGGAAACAGCTCGCCCAGGTTTTGCTCCAGCTGTTCGGTGCCCAGGCCGACCGGCACCAGATGCGTCGAGCCGCACTGGGGGCACTGGTGCGGAATAGGGCGCTGGCTGTCGCAGTGGTGGCAGCGCAGCTGGCGGTGGTGCTGATGCAGCGTGTAGTAGCGGTCGCAGCGCTGGCATTCGGCTATCCAGCCGCACTCGTGGCAGAGCATGGCCGGAGAAAAGCCGCGTCGGTTTAAAAACAGCAGCACCTGATTATCCGCCTGCAGATGCTGCCCTATCTTTTTGATCAGCATCGGCGACAGGCCGCCCTGAAGCTTCACGCCTTTCAGGTCGATCAGCTGCTGCGTCGCCTGACGCGCGTTGCCCGCACGCTTGCTGAGGTTCAGCTGACGATATTTGCCCATCTGCACGTTGTGCAGCGTCTCCAGCGCGGGCGTGGCGGTTCCCATTACAATCGGGATATCTTCCTGACGGGCGCGAAAAACAGCCAGATCGCGCGCCTGATAGCGCCAGCCTTCCTGCTGCTTGTAGGAGCTGTCGTGCTCTTCATCGATAATAATCACGCCCAGCTGCGCAAAAGGCGTGAACAGCGCCGAGCGGGTGCCGATAACGATGGCCGTTTCACCCTGACGGGCGCGCAGCCATACCGCCAGCCGCTCGCTGTCGTTCAGCGCGGAGTGCAGCACGTCTACCGGCGCGTCAAAGCGCTCGCGGAAGCGGGCGATGGTTTGTGGCGTCAGGCCGATTTCCGGCACCAGCACCAGCGCCTGCTTGCCGCTGGCCAGCACGTTCTCCAGCACGCTCAGGTAGACTTCGGTTTTGCCGGAGCCGGTGATGCCGGCCAGCAGCCAGGCAGCGAAATGGTCGTCTTCGGCCCGGATAGCGCCGACCGCCGTGGCCTGTTCGGTGTTCAGCCGCAGCCGTTCGCCTTTGACGGCGTAATGCGTTCGCCAGTCCTGCGGCGCGCGCTGCTGCGTCTGGAGATCGCATAATCCTTTGGCGCGCAGGGCCTGAAGCGTCGCATCGGTAATGTCGTGCTGGCCGATTTCATGGCGATAGAGATTACGCTGGCGCAGCGCCGCCAGCGCCTGCTGCTGTTTCGGCGCGCGCTTCAGGCTTTCCGGGGCGGTTTCCCGACCTGTTTCCGTGATAAACCACTGCCAGAGCGGCGCCTCCCGCGCGGGTTTCCCCTGGCGCAGCAGCACGGGCATGGCGTGAAAAAGCACTTCGCCCAGCGGATAGTGATAATAGTCCGCCGCCCACAGCAGAATGCGCCACAGCGAAGCGGGATACAGCGACTCGTCGTCCAGCACTTCATAAACGGGCTTCAGCTGATCGAGGGGAAAGTCGCTGGTATCCGCAAGCCCCACCACCACGCCGACCGCTTTGCGCTTGCCAAACGGCACGCTGACGCGCGCGCCCGGCACCGCCGCAGGCAGATGCGCAGGCAGCAGATAGTCAAAGTTGCGGGCAAGCGGAACGGGCAGAGCGACCTGAACGACGGGCATGAATTTATCCGGATGAAATTATGAGCGGGATAGTGTACACTGTGTCTTCCTGAATGTGCGGATTCGATTGCAGCGAGCGGTTATTTTCTGTATAGTTCGCCGCCGTTGGTACGGCATTTTGGTATCAAATCACCTGAATTATTAATCTTCGTGTGGTGCCGGTGCAGGGTTTTCCTGGCACGGGAGAGCGACACGGCCTTAACTGAGGTTTTCCCATGAAAAAAGGTATTCACCCAAATTACGCTGAAGTTACTGCTAAATGTTCTTGCGGTAACGAAATCAAAACCCGCTCAACCGTGGGTCACGACCTGAACCTGGACGTGTGCGGCAAATGCCACCCGTTCTACACCGGCAAGCAGCGTGACGTTGCCAGCGGTGGTCGTGTTGACCGCTTCAACAAGCGTTTCAGCATCCCAGGCAGCAAATAAGTCGCCTGCACGAAGCGGATACCGTTTCGGATGCAATAAAAAACCCAGCTTCGGCTGGGTTTTTTTATATCTGCGAAAAAGCGCTCAATATTCCCAGGTATCGGGATCGACGCCCATTTCCCGCATGATCGCTTTGGCGGCTTCCGGGATTTCGTCGCTGCGCTCTTTACGCAGATCGACATCATCCGGCAGAGGCTGGCCGGTAAAAGCGTGCAGAAACGCTTCACACAGCAGCTCGCTGTTGGTGGCGTGACGCAGGTTGTTAACCTGACGACGGGTACGCTCGTCGGTCAGAATTTTTAAAACTTTTAACGGGATGGATACCGTAATTTTTTTTACCTGCTCGCTCTTTTTACCGTGCTCAGCGTAAGGGCTGATATATTCGCCATTCCATTCAGCCATGGGTTACCTTAGTCATCATTAATATTTACTGTGCCGAAATTCAGCTAATTATGCCCGAAGTTGGGCGGCGCCACACCGTATTGCGCCCACTTTTTCCAGGGAGCAAAAAGGTAATATTACCGGTTATTGACAGATTGCTCAATCTATACGCAAAGACATTTAGAAGTCCAGATGTATTGACGTCTATCTGTTCCCTGTTATGCTGGTGGCTCTTCTTTCTTTCTCCTGCAGGAATTTATGCACCATGACGCGTAAACAGGCAACCATCGCGGTACGCAGCGGCTTGAATGATGACGAACAGTATGGCTGCGTTGTCCCGCCAATCCACCTCTCCAGCACCTATAACTTTACCGATTTCAACGAGCCTCGGGCGCATGACTACTCACGTCGCGGTAATCCTACCCGCGATGTTGTCCAGCGCGCGCTGGCCGAGCTGGAAGGCGGCGCCGGTGCGGTGATGACCAATACCGGCATGTCGGCGATCCACCTGGTTTGTACCGTCTTCCTGAAGCCCGGCGATCTGCTGGTGGCGCCGCACGACTGCTATGGCGGCAGCTATCGCCTGTTTGACAGCCTGAGCAAGCGCGGCGCGTATCGCGTGAAGTTTGTCGATCAGGGCAACGAAGCGGCGCTGCACGCTGCGCTGGCGGAAAAACCGAAGCTGGTGCTGGTAGAAAGCCCGAGCAACCCGCTGCTGCGCGTGGTGGATATTGAGGCTATCTGTAAGGCGGCGGCAGAAGCGGGCGCGGTTAGCGTGGTGGATAACACCTTCCTTAGCCCGGCGTTGCAAAACCCGCTGGCGCTGGGCGCCGATCTGGTGATCCATTCCTGCACGAAATACCTTAACGGCCACTCCGACGTGGTGGCGGGCGCGGTAATTGCCAAAGATCCCGAGCGGGTGAAAGAGCTGGCCTGGTGGGCGAATAATATCGGTGTAACCGGCGCGGCTTTCGACAGCTATTTACTGCTGCGCGGCCTGCGCACGCTGGCGCCACGTATGGCGGCCGCACAGCGCAACGCGCTCGCTATCGTGGATTATCTGAAACAGCAGCCGCTGGTTAAAAAGCTGTATCATCCTTCACTGCCGGAAAACGCGGGCCATCAGATTGCCGCCCGCCAGCAGAAAGGCTTCGGCGCGATGCTCAGCTTTGAGCTGAACGGCGACGAGCAGACGCTGCGTCGTTTCCTGAAGGCGCTGGAACTGTTCACGCTGGCCGAATCGCTGGGCGGCGTGGAAAGCCTGATCTCCCATACTGCTACCATGACCCATGCGGGCATGTCGGCAGAGGCGCGCGCGGCGGCAGGTATTTCGGAAACGCTGCTGCGGGTTTCCGTAGGGATTGAAGATCACGAAGATTTAATTGCCGATCTGGATAATGCATTCCGGATAGCGGCTAAGAGGTAAGCATGAGTCATTCAGCAGTGGCAGCAGGCGCGCGTCAGCTGCATAAATTCGGGGGCAGCAGCCTTGCCGACGCCAAATGTTACCTGCGGGTAGCGGGGATCATGGCGGAATACAGCCGTCCCGGCGACGTGATGGTGGTGTCCGCCGCAGGCAGCACCACCAATCAGCTGATTAGCTGGCTGAAGCTGAGCCAGAGCGACCGTCTGTCGGCGCATCAGGTGCAGCAGGCGCTGCGACGCTACCAGAGCGAGTTAATCAGCAGCCTGCTTCCGGCACAGACGGCGGACGGGCTGATCGGCGAATTCATTCGCGATCTGGAAAAGCTGGCCGCTCTGCTGGATGGCAAAATAACCGAAGCCGCCTACGCGGAAGTGGTGGGACACGGTGAAATCTGGTCGGCACGGCTGATGGCGGCCGTGCTTCAGCAGCAGGATATGGCGGCGAGCTGGCTGGACGCGCGGGAATTTCTGCGCGCCGAGCGGGCCGCCCAGCCGCAGGTGGATGAAGGAAAATCCTGGCCGCTGCTGCAACAGCTGATTGCCCAGTATCCGGGCGAGCGGCTGGTGGTAACCGGCTTTATCAGCCGCAACGACGCGGGTGAAACCGTGCTGCTGGGCCGTAACGGCAGCGACTATTCCGCCACGCAGATCGGCGCGCTGGCCGGCGTGTCGCGCGTTACCATCTGGAGCGACGTAGCGGGCGTTTACAGTGCGGATCCGCGCAAGGTGAAAGACGCCTGCCTGCTGCCGCTGCTGCGGCTGGATGAGGCCAGCGAGCTGGCGCGCCTGGCCGCGCCGGTGCTGCATACCCGTACGCTACAGCCGGTTTCCGGCAGCGATATCGACCTGCAGCTGCGCTGTAGCTACCAGCCGGAACAGGGCTCGACCCGCATTGAGCGCGTGCTGGCTTCCGGCACGGGCGCGCGGATTGTCACCAGCCACGACGACGTCTGCCTGATTGAGTTCCAGGTGCCGCCGCAGCACGATTTCGCCACGGCGCAGAAAGAGATTGAACGACTGCTTCAGCGCGAGCAGCTGCGTCCGCTGGCGACCGGCGTTCATCCCGATCGCCACCTTTTACAGCTTTGTTATACCTCGGAAGTGGTGAACAGCGCGCTGACGCTGCTGCAGGACGCGGGCATTCCCGGACGCCTACAGCTGCGGGAAGACATGGCGCTGGTCGCGCTGGTGGGCGCAGGCGTCTGCCGCAATCCGCTGCACAGCCACCGTTTCTGGCAGCAGCTGAAGGATCAGCCGGTTGAATTTATCTGGCAGTCGGAAGAGGGCATCAGCCTGGTCGCCGTGCTGCGCGTCGGGCCGACTGAACATCTGATCCGCGGTCTGCACCAGTCGCTGTTCCGCGCGGAAAAACAGGTCGGCCTGATGCTGTTCGGCAAGGGCAATATCGGCTCCCGCTGGCTGGAACTTTTCGCGCGCGAGCAGGAAACGCTATCGGCGCGGACGGGATTTGAATATGTTTTAGCCGGCGTGGTCGACAGTCGTCGCAGCCTGCTGAACTACGAAGGGCTGGACGCCAGCCGCGCGCTGGCCTTCTTTGATGACGAGGCGGTGGAGCGGGACGAGGAGTCGCTGTTCCTGTGGATGCGCGCGCACCCGTTCGACGACCTGGTGGTGCTGGACGTGACCGCCAGCGAGCAGCTCGCCGATCAGTATCTGGATTTCGCCAGCCACGGTTTTCACGTGATTGGCGCGAACAAAGTGGCCGGGGCGTCAAGCAGCGACCGCTATCGTCAGATCCGTGACGCCTTCGCTAAAACCGGCCGCCACTGGCTTTACAACGCCACCGTCGGTGCCGGGCTGCCGGTTAACCACACCGTGCGCGATCTGCGTGAAAGCGGCGACAGCATTATCGCCATCAGCGGCATCTTCTCCGGCACGCTTTCCTGGCTCTTTTTGCAGTATGACGGCACCGTGCCGTTTACCGAGCTGGTGGATCAGGCATGGCAGCAGGGGCTGACCGAACCGGATCCGCGCGTCGATCTTTCCGGTCAGGACGTGATGCGCAAGCTGGTGATCCTGGCGCGCGAGGCGGGCTACGATATCGAACCGGATCAGGTGCGCGTGGAGTCGCTGGTGCCGAAAAGCTGCGAAAGCGAGTCGGTCGATCACTTCTTTGAGAACGGCGAGGCGCTGAACGAGCAGATGCAGCAGCGCTTTGAGGCCGCACAGGAGATGGGGCTGGTGCTGCGTTACGTGGCCCGCTTTGACGCCAACGGTAAGGCGCGCGTCGGCGTCGAGGCGGTCAGGGACGATCATCCGCTGGCGGCGCTGCTGCCTTGCGATAACGTCTTTGCCATTGAAAGCCGTTGGTATCGCGATAATCCGCTGGTGATCCGTGGGCCGGGCGCAGGTCGCGACGTAACGGCAGGCGCAATCCAGTCCGACATCAACCGGCTGGCGCAGCTGCTGTAGTTCTTTCGGGGCCGTAAAACGCGGCCCCGGCTTAAATGATAGCGCGTCATTTTTCTGTGCATTCAGCCCGATCGCGGCGGCCCTTTGATTTTCCTCACTTCTTTTTCCTGCATGAATTTCATTCAACTTTGTTGAGAATTTGTCACGCTGCGGCATCATTTATCTGTTGACGTAAAACTGCCGATCCGTCATTTTGAATGTCTGGACGTCTAAACGTATAGAAGTTCAAGGTGGGCCGTTTTCTTCCGCGATCGATGAGGTAAGCCATGAGTTTTTTCCACGCCAACCAGCGCGAAGCACTGAACCAGAGTCTGGCCGAACTGAACGGGCAGATTAACGTCTCGTTTGAGTTCTTTCCGCCGCGCAGCAGCGAAATGGAACAGACTTTGTGGCGCTCTATCGATCGTCTCGGCAGCCTGAAACCGAAATTTGTTTCGGTTACTTACGGCGCGAACTCCGGCGAGCGTGACCGTACCCACAGCATCATCAAAGGTATTAAGGATCGCACCGGGCTGGAAGCCGCGCCGCATTTAACCTGCATTGACGCCAGCCGCAGCGAGCTGCGCGCTATCGCTCAGGATTACTGGGACAGCGGCATTCGGCATATCGTGGCGCTGCGCGGGGATTTACCGCCGGGCGGCGGCAAGCCGGAAATGTACGGCGCGGATCTGGTGGCGCTGTTAAAGGAAGTGGGCGATTTTGATATCTCCGTTGCCGCCTATCCCGAGGTGCATCCGGAAGCCAAAAGCGCGCAGGCGGATTTGATCAACCTGAAGCGCAAAATTGATGCGGGCGCAAACCGGGCTATCACCCAGTTCTTTTTCGATGTGGAAAGCTATCTGCGCTTTCGCGACCGCTGCGTAACCGCCGGGATCGACGTGGAAATCGTGCCCGGCATTCTGCCGGTTTCCAACTTCAAACAGCTGCAGCGTTTTGCCACGCTGACCAACGTGCGCGTGCCGGGCTGGATGACCAGCATGTTCGCCGGGCTGGATGACGACCCGGAAACCCGCAAAATGGTGGGCGCCAACGTGGCGATGGATATGGTAAAAATCCTCAGCCGCGAAGGCGTGAAAGATTTCCATTTCTATACGCTGAACCGTGCGGAGATGAGCTACGCCATTTGCCACACGCTGGGCGTGCGCCCGGCGGTTGCCGTGCCGGCCTGATAAGTAAAAGCCAGCTGCGGCTTCGTTTACGCGAGGCGGCATTTTTTTTATGATACCTGTTTTCCAGGGCAGGAATCATGAAGAACCCATGCAAAACATTATCAGGGAAATAAAGCGGCTGGGGATAAAAGGCTGTTTACTGATGGCCTTTTTTACCGTTGTGCCTTTGGTGGCGATGGCGTACTGGTCTGCTCTTTCGCGCAACGTCTATCTGGCCGATCCAGATAGCGTTTTCTGGATAGCTGGCGAAGTCGGCGTAGGCGCCGCCTTAGTCATTACCTTAGTGGCCGTCATCTTTTTTCACCATCGCCTGACGCTGCGGCAGCTCCCTAAACTTTTTATCTGTAGCGCTTTTATGATCGGCGTGTTCTCGTTGCAGCTGCCCTCCGCTCTGGTTCGCTATCTTCCCCATCAAAGCAGTCAATATCTCACGGAGTATGACGTCTCTTTTCCCGGCCCGAGCCGGGGAAAATCGGGCCGTTGCGAAATGGGGCTGTGGCTTAAGGATCGTCACCTTAACCGCTGGATACAGTTTTGCAGCAGCAGGGCCTGGCTGGCTGAACATTGCGAAAGAGGCATGGACAGAATGGAAGTGGTGGAAGAGGTCAATAAGTATGGCGTCAGGGTCGTCAACTTCTGGTGCGCGTGGTCGCCCATTAAACCATAAGGGCGTTCATATCCGGCAGATATGAACGCCCTGTACCGTTAGCCCGTATTACGCATGCCCGCCGCGACGCCGGCTATTGTCACCATCAGCGCCTGCTCAACGCGCGGATCCGGCTCTTCACCATTGGTTTCCTGTAGGCGGGAGCGGTGCAGCAGCTCGGCCTGCAGTACGTTCAGCGGATCGGTATAAACGTTACGCAGCGCGATGGATTCGGCAATCCACGGCTGGTCGGCCATCAAATGCGCATCGTTGGCGATGGTCAGCACCGCTTTGATATCGGAATCCAGCTGGTCGCGCAGCTGCCTGCCCAGCGGCCACAGCGTCTGGTCCACCAGCCGCTGATCGTAATATTCCGCCAGCCAGAGATCGGCTTTGGAAAATACCATTTCCAGCATCCCCAGACGGGTGGAGAAGAACGGCCAGTTGCGGCACATCGCCTCCAGCTGATCCTGATGACCCGCCTGCATCGCTTTTTGCAGCGCCGCGCCCGCGCCCAGCCAGGCAGGCAGCATCAGGCGGTTCTGCGTCCAGGCGAAGATCCACGGTATCGCGCGCAGCGACTCGACGCCGCCACTGGGGCGCCGCTTGGCCGGACGGGAGCCCAGCGGCAGTTTGCCCAGCTCCTGTTCCGGCGTGGCCGACCGGAAATAGGGCACGAAGTCGGCGTTTTCACGCACGTAGCCGCGATACATCTCGCAGGAGTCGGCGGAAAGCTGATCCATAATGCCGCACCAGGCCGCTTCCGGTTCCGGCGGCGGCAGCAGGTTGGCTTCAAGGATGGCGCCGGTGTAAAGCGTCAGGCTGCTGATGGTGACTTCCGGCAGGCCGTATTTAAAGCGGATCATTTCGCCCTGCTCGGTCACGCGCAGGCCGCCTTTCAGGCTGCCCGGCGGCTGGGAAAGCAGCGCCGCGTGGGCCGGCGCGCCGCCACGGCCGATGGTGCCGCCGCGTCCGTGGAACAGCGTCAGCGCGATACCGGCTTTTTCGCAGGTTTTAATCAGCGCATCCTGGGCCTGATACTGGGCCCAGCTGGCGGCCATCACGCCCGCGTCTTTTGCCGAATCGGAGTAGCCAATCATCACCATCTGCTTGCCCTGGATAAAGCCGCGATACCAGCCGATATCCAGCAGCTGACGCATCACGTCGTTGGCGTTGTTCAGGTCGTCCAGGGTTTCAAACAGCGGCGCCACCGGCATGGCGAAAGGAATGCCCGCCTCTTTAAGCAGCAGATGCACCGCCAGCACGTCGGAAGGCGTTTTCGCCATTGAGATCACGTAAGCGGCAATGGAACCTTTCGGCACTTCCGCCGCCACGCGGCAGGTATCCAGCACCTCCTGCGTCTCGGCGCTCGGCTCCCACTGACGCGGCAGCAGCGGGCGTTTGGAACTCAGCTCGCTGATCAGAAACGCCTGTTTATCGGCTTCCGACCAGCTGGCGTAGTCGCCCAGGCCTAAATAGCGGGTGACTTCTGCAATAGCGTCGGTGTGGCGCGTGCTCTCCTGACGCAGATCGATGCGCACCAACGGCACGCCGAAGCACTTGATGCGGCGCAGCGTGTCCAGCAGCTGGCCGTTGGCGATAATCCCCATACCGCAGGCCTGCAACGACTGGTAGCAGGCGTAGAGCGGATCCCAAAGCTGTTCGTTGGCAATCAGCAGGTTATCGGGACGCGCAGGCCGCTCGCCCTTCAGGCGGCGCTCCAGATACGCCTGGGTCGCCAGCAGCTGGGCGCGCAGGTTTTTCATGATTTCGCGGTAAGGCTCCAGCGCCTCCGGGTTGCCGCACAGCTCGCGGACTTCCGGCGTACACTCCGACATCGACAGCTCGGAAACCAGCACGGCGATATCGCGCAGGAACAAATCGGTGGCTTTCCAGCGGCTTAGCTGCAGCACGTGGCGGGTGATTTTAGCCGTCACGTTCGGGTTGCCGTCGCGGTCGCCGCCCATCCAGGAGGTAAAGGTAACTGGCACAAAATCTACCGGCAGCTTAACGCCAAACGACGCCTCTACCTGCTCGTACAGCTCGCGCAGAAAGGCCGGGACGCCTTCCCACAGGCTGTTTTCCACCACCGCGAAGCCCCACTTGGCTTCATCGACCGGCGTCGGGCGATATTTACGGATTTCATCGGTATGCCAGGCCTGCGCAACCAGCTGGCGCAAACGACGCATAATCTGCGATCGGTCGTAGTCGGAAAGATCGTTGTGATCCAGCTGTTTCAGACAGCTGTTGACCTCGACCAGCTTGTGGATCAGCGTGCGGCGGGTGATCTCCGTCGGGTGTGCGGTCAGCACCAGCTCCAGAGAAAGCGATTCGATAGCCTCGCGAATTTTGGCTTCCGTCAGGTTGGGCTGCTGCTTCAGGCGCTCGAAGGTTTTCGCCAGCAGCTCCTGGTGATTGGCGCCTTCGCCCTTGGGCGATATGGTGTGGTACTGCTCGGCGACGTTGGTCAGGTTCAGAAACTGGCTGAAGGCGCGCGCCACCGGCAGCAGTTCGTCATTGGATAAATTTTGCAGCGTGGTAAGCAGCTCTTTACGGTGGGCGTCGTTTCCCGCGCGGGAAGACTTGGAGAGCTTACGGATGGTTTCCACCCGATCCAGGATGTTCTCGCCAAGCGCATCCTTAATCGTATCCCCGAGCAGTTTGCCGAGCATACTGACATTACTTCGCATTGCGGAATATTGTTCGTTCATATGACCCCTGACCGTTATTTTTATCACTCTCTACCGTCGCCGGTATAACATTGCCTTTTATCTAGCCACGTTCCCGTCCATCCGTCAATTGACTTAAACGTGTGCGAACCTGTCGCTAACTTGCGGTAATTTAAGAAATTTAACAGCGACGTAGCGAGATAAGTTATTCTTATCGAGAAACAAATGATAAAGCCGGGGTAAAAGGCCGTTTTACTGGCTAAATGCCCCGCTTTTCACTCAGTGATTGCAAAAATGCTGTACGACCTGCGTAATCAATTCGCGGGTAGGTTTAATAAAAGCGGTATCAAGATATTCATCCGGCTGGTGCGCCTGGTTAATCGAACCTGGCCCTAACACCAGCGTCGGGCACAGTTCCTGAATAAACGGCGCTTCGGTGCAGTAGTTCACGATGCTGGTTTCCGTGCCCAACAGCTTTTCCACCACTTTGACCAGCCGATGATCGGCCGGACATTCATAGCCGGGGATCGGCGGATGCAGCTGGCTGACGTTGACGCGGCCCGGCCAGCGTTCGCTGACGGGCGCCAGCGCCTCGTTAATCAAGCCTTCCAGCTCGTTCAGCGTCAGGCCCGGCAGCGGCCGCAGATCCATATGCAGATCGCAGCAGGCGCAAATGCGATTTGCCGCATCGCCGCCGCTGATATGGCCAAAGTTCATGGTGGGATAAGGAATGGCAAAACCGTCGTGACGATAGCGCGTTTTCAGCGTGTCGCGCAGCGCCATCAGCTGCGTGATGGACTCATGCATCAGCTCAATGGCGTTGACCCCGCGTGAAGGATCGCTGGAATGGCCCGACTGGCCTTCAATGCGGATCACGTTCGACATATGGCCTTTGTGCGCCCGTACCGGCTGTAGCGAGGTAGGCTCGCCGATAATGGCGCAGTCGGGCCGCACTGTGGCGTTTTCAGAGAAATATTTCGCGCCCGCCATCGTGGTTTCTTCATCGGCGGTCGCCAGCACGTAGAGCGGTTTCGCCAGCTTTTTCACGTCAACATCGCGCAGCGCATCAAGGATAAAGGCGAAGAAGCCTTTCATATCGGCGGTGCCCAGGCCATACAGCTTGTTATCGTGTTCGGTTAACGCAAAGGGATCGCGCGTCCAGCGACCATCGTCGAACGGCACGGTGTCGCTGTGACCAGCCAACAACAGGCCGCCAGCGCCGCTGCCGGTACGGGCCAGCATATTAAATTTATGGCGCGTGCCGGGAACCGGCTGCACTTCCACCTCAAAGCCAATATCGCGGAACCAGCCTGCCAGCAAACTGATTAAAGCTTCATTACTCTGATCCATCGCGCTGTCGGTGGCGCTGATGGACGGCGTGGCGATCAACTCACGGTAAAGCTCAATAAAAGGCGGTAATTTTGTCTTCACTGTTGACAGTCCTTGCGTTAGGATAGTATCAATATTCATGCATTAATAGTGAATAAAAATACATTAATGGCGTGGGGATGGAAACCAGATTTCCTGCATAACCGGCGCTAACCGCGTGGGAATACGGCGTGAAGCCGTCACCCGAAACCCGAGACCGTTATAAGGTGTCCGATGTTAAATACGCTGATTGTTGGTGCCAGTGGCTATGCTGGCGTAGAGCTTGCGACCTACCTGAACCGTCACCCTCAGGTGAACATAACCGCTTTAGCGGTATCAGCGCAAAGCCCTGACGCCGGAAAATTGCTTTCCGATCTGCATCCGCAGCTGAAAGGCATCCTGGACATGCCGCTGCAGCCGCTGACAAGCGCGGCAGAGTTCGCCGACAAAGTGGACGTGGTGTTTCTGGCGACGGCGCACGAAGTCAGTCATGACCTGGCGCCTGAATTCCTGGCCGCCGGCTGCGTGGTGTTCGATCTGTCAGCCGCGTTCCGCGTCAACGAAGAGAGCTTCTTCACCGACTATTACGGCTTCCCGCATCAGCATAAAGCGTGGCTGGCAAAGGCCGTGTATGGCCTGGCCGAATGGCAGCAGAGCCAGCTAAAAGAAGCGCAGCTGATTGCCGTGCCGGGCTGCTATCCGACCGCCGCGCAGCTGGCGCTGAAGCCACTGATTGCGGCGGATCTGCTGAACGAAGCGCAGTGGCCGGTGATCAACGCCACCAGCGGCGTCAGCGGCGCAGGACGCAAAGCGTCCGTGACCACCAGTTTCTGCGAGGTCAGCCTGCAGCCTTATGGCATTTTCACCCATCGTCACCAGCCGGAAATCGCCGCGCATCTTGGCGTGCCGGTGATCTTCACGCCGCACCTGGGCAACTTCCCGCGCGGCATCCTGGCCACCACCACCTGTCGGCTGAAGGCGGGCGTAACGCGTGAAGACGTGGCGGAAGCGTTCCATAACGCCTATCACGATAAGCCGCTGGTGCGTGTCTATGATAAAGGCGTGCCGTCGATCAAAGGCGTGGTCGGCCTGCCGTTCTGCGATATCGGCTTTGCCGTGCAGGGCGAGCACGCGATTATCGTCTCGGCGGAAGATAACCTGCTGAAAGGTGCGTCGTCGCAGGCGGTGCAGTGTATGAATATTCGTTTCGGCTTCCCGGAAACGCAGTCGCTTATTTAATCAGTGAGAAAGCCCATGACCAATCCTTTAATTATTAAACTCGGCGGCGTGTTGCTGGATAGCGAAGAGGCGCTGGCGCGCCTGTTTGACGCACTGGTGGCGTACCGCGAAACCCATCAGCGCCCGCTGCTGATCGTTCACGGCGGCGGCTGCCTGGTCGACGAGCTGATGAAGAAGCTGGCGCTGCCGGTGAAAAAGAAAAACGGCCTGCGCGTCACGCCAGCCGATCAGATCGACATCATTACCGGCGCGCTGGCGGGCACCGCCAATAAAACGCTGCTGGCCTGGTCGAAAAAACACGGTATTGATGCCGTTGGCCTGTGCCTGGGCGACGGCGGCAGCGTCAACGTGGCGGCTTTTGATGAAGAGCTGGGCCACGTGGGCCAGGCGACGCCGGGCAATCCCAAACTCATTACTACGCTGCTGGAAGCAGGCTACCTGCCGGTGATCAGCTCTATCGGCATCACCGAAGACGGCAAGCTGATGAACGTCAACGCCGACCAGGCCGCCACCGCGCTGGCCTCGACGCTGGGCGCCGATCTGGTGCTGCTCTCCGACGTCAGCGGCATTCTGGACGGCAAAGGCCAGCGCATCGAAGAGATGACGACGGCGCTGGCAGAACAGCTAATCGCCCAGGGCATCATTACCGACGGCATGATTGTTAAAGTCAACGCTGCGCTGGATGCCGCCCGCACGCTGGGCCGTCCGGTCGATATCGCCAGCTGGCGTCATGCCGAACAGCTACCAACCCTATTTAACGGCGTGTCGATTGGCACCCGGATCCTCGCTTAACCGGTTCAAGGAAATGACAATGCAAGATAAAAGCATCAAAAAAATCGTTCTGGCTTACTCTGGCGGTCTGGATACCTCCGCGATTATTCCGTGGCTGAAAGAGAACTACGGCGGCTGTGAAGTGGTCGCTTTCGTGGCCGATATCGGCCAGGAGCGTGGCGATCTGGAAGGCGTTGAGCAGAAAGCGTTGCAGTCCGGCGCTTCCGAATGCCACGTAGTGGATCTGCGTGAAGAATTCATCAGCGATTACGTCTATCCCGTGCTGCAAACCGGCGCGCTGTATGAAGGTACTTATCTGCTGGGCACGTCGATGGCGCGTCCTATTATCGCCAAAGCGCAGGTTGAGCTGGCGCTGAAAGTCGGCGCAGATGCGCTGTGCCACGGCGCAACCGGTAAAGGCAACGACCAGGTGCGTTTCGAAACCACCTACACCGCGCTGGCCCCACAGCTGAAAGTGGTTGCGCCATGGCGCGAGTGGAACCTGCGTTCCCGTGAGGCGCTGCTCGACTATCTGAAAGAGCGCAACATCCCGACCACCGCGTCGCTGGAAAAAATCTACAGCCGTGATGAAAACGCCTGGCATATCTCTACCGAAGGCGGCGTGCTGGAAAGCCCGTGGAATGCGCCAAACAAAGACTGCTGGGTCTGGACTGTCGATCCGCTGGAAGCGCCGGACCAGCCTGAGCAGGTGACGGTATCCGTGGAGAAAGGCCGCGTGGTTGCCGTAAACGGCGAAGCGCTAAGCCCGTTCGGCTGCCTGGAAAAACTGAACGTTATCGGCGCGAAACACGGCGTGGGCCGTATCGATATCGTCGAAAACCGTCTGGTGGGCATCAAGTCTCGCGGCTGCTACGAAACCCCTGGCGGCACCATTATGGTCAACGCGCTGCGTGCGGTTGAGCAGCTGGTGCTGGATCGCGACAGCTTCAAATGGCGCGAACAGCTGGGCCACGAGATGTCCTACGTGGTTTACGACGGCCGCTGGTTCGCGCCGCTGCGTAAATCCATTCAGGCCGCTGCCGAATCGCTGGCGGAAGAAGTCAACGGCGAAGTGGTGCTGCAACTTTATAAAGGTCAGGTTACGGCGATCCAGAAAAAATCCGCTAACAGCCTCTATTCAGAAGAGTTTGCGACCTTCGGCGAAGATGAAGTGTACGACCATCGTCACGCGGGCGGCTTTATCCGTCTGTTCTCGCTCTCTTCACGCATTCGTGCGCTGAACGAGAAAAAGTAAGCCGGTATTTAGCCTGGCGAAATAAGGCGGCGCAGGCCGCCTTTTAAAGAAAACTCAACGAATTTAAGGGAGCACTGACATGGCACTTTGGGGTGGACGGTTTACTCAGGCAGCAGATCAACGTTTCAAACTGTTTAATGACTCGCTGCGCTTTGACTATCGTCTGGCAGAGCAGGACATTGTCGGGTCCGTAGCCTGGTCCAAAGCGCTGGTGACGGTCAATGTTCTGACTACAGAAGAGCAGCAGCAGCTGGAAACCGCGCTGAACGTGCTGCTTGAGGAAGTACGCGCTAATCCGCAGCAGATCCTGGAAAGCGATGCGGAAGATATTCACAGCTATGTTGAAGGCAGGCTGATTGAGAAAGTCGGCGCGCTCGGCAAAAAGTTGCATACCGGCCGCAGCCGTAACGATCAGGTCGCCACCGATCTGAAGCTCTGGTGCAAAGCGCAGATCGGCGAGCTGCTGATCGCCACGCGTCAGCTACAGCAGGCGCTGGTGGCCACGGCAGAAGCGAACCAGGACGCGGTCATGCCGGGCTACACCCATTTGCAGCGCGCGCAGCCGGTGACCTTTGCGCACTGGTGCCTGGCTTATGTCGAGATGCTGGCGCGGGATGAAAGCCGCCTGCAGGATACGCTGAAGCGTCTGGACGTCAGCCCGCTGGGCTGCGGCGCGCTGGCCGGCACGGCTTACGAGATCGACCGCGAGCAGCTGGCCGGCTGGCTGGGCTTTGCCTCCGCCACGCGCAACAGCCTGGACACCGTTTCCGACCGCGATCACGTGCTGGAGCTGCTTTCCGACGCCTCTATCGGCATGGTGCATCTTTCCCGCTTCGCCGAAGATCTGATTTTCTTCAATACCGGCGAGTCAGGCTTTGTTGAGCTGTCCGATAAGGTTACCTCCGGCTCTTCGCTGATGCCGCAGAAGAAAAACCCGGACGCGCTGGAGCTGATCCGCGGCAAGTGCGGCCGCGTGCAGGGCGCGCTGACCGGCATGATGATGACGCTGAAAGGCCTGCCGCTGGCCTACAACAAAGATATGCAGGAAGACAAAGAAGGCCTGTTCGACGCGCTGGACACCTGGTCCGACTGTCTGCATATGGCCGCGCTGGTGCTGGACGGCATTCAGGTGAAGCGTCCGCGCTGCCAGGAAGCGGCAGAGCAGGGCTACGCCAATGCGACCGAGCTGGCTGACTATCTGGTAGCTAAAGGCGTCCCGTTCCGCGAAGCGCATCATATCGTGGGCGAAGTCGTTGTGGCGGCAATTGGCAAAGGCGTGGCGCTGGAAGCGCTAAGGCTGGAAGAGCTGCAACAGTACAGCAAGGTGATTGGTGAAGACGTCTATCCAATCCTGTCGCTGCAATCCTGTCTGGACAAGCGTAATGCGAAGGGTGGCGTTTCGCCGCATCAGGTGTCGCTTGCGATTACCGACGCGAAAAATCGCCTGGCGTAAGCAAAAAAAAGGCGGGCATCAGGCCCGCCAACTAATTTCGACTTATATTTTTATTTTAGGCACATAAGAGGGCGGGCGATGGCTCGCCTTCTTAATTCTTAGGCTAAAAAGAACTGTTCCAGATCGTCGCTGCCGCCGATGTGGCGTCCGCCGATAAAGACCTGAGGAACGGTCGCACGGCCGGTTACAGCGCGCAGGCTGACGGTGGTGGCATCCTGGCCCAGCACGATTTCTTCGTACTGAATACCGCGATCCAACAGCATCTGCTTGGCTTTAGCGCAGAACGGGCAGCCCGGCTTGGTGAACAGGGACACGGACTCCTGCACCTTAAATTCCGGTGCCAGATAGCGCAGCATGGTGTCGGCATCAGACACTTCAAACGGGTCGCCCGGCTTGTTTGGCTCAACAAACATTTTCTCTACCACGCCGTTGCGAACCAGCATGGAGTAGCGCCATGAGCGCGGGCCAAAGCCCAGATCCGCTTTCTCGACCAGCATTTCCATGCCGCGAGTAAAATCGCCGTTGCCATCCGGGATAAAGGTAATGTTGTTAGCGTGCTGATCGGCTTTCCACGCGTTCATAACGAAGGTGTCATTGACCGATACACACAGAATATTGTCCACGCCATGTTTTTTGAAAACGTCTGACAGCTCGTTATAGCGTGGCAGATGGCTCGATGAACAGGTTGGCGTAAACGCGCCTGGCAAAGAGAACACGATGACAGTTTTGTCTTTAAACAGCTCATCAGTCGTGACGTCTACCCAGCTGTCGCCCTGACGCGTATGAAAAGTGACCTGCGGGACTGACTTACCTTCCTGACTTGCAAACATAAACTACCTCTTGATTAGGGGTAAAAGTGACTCATCTCTCGAACGGGTGACATTATTATCATCCGGGCTTGATAGGGCTAATCGTTGATTGCTATTCTATCTATCGCCATGAACTATCGTGGCTCGGAGGAAAAGATGAATATTCGCGATCTTGAGTATCTGGTAGCGTTGGCTGAACATCGGCATTTCCGACGGGCAGCTGATTCCTGCCACGTCAGTCAACCTACGCTCAGCGGTCAGATCCGCAAGCTGGAAGATGAACTGGGCGTTATGCTGTTAGAACGCACCAGCCGTAAAGTGCTTTTCACTCAGGCTGGCCTGTTGCTGGTCGACCAGGCGCGCACCGTGCTGCGCGAGGTCAAGGTGCTGAAAGAGATGGCCAGCCAGCAGGGCGAGGCGATGTCCGGGCCGCTGCATATCGGGCTGATCCCGACCGTGGGACCTTATCTGCTGCCGCAGATTATCCCGACGCTGCACAAAACCTTTCCCAAGCTGGAGATGTATCTGCACGAGGCGCAAACGCAGCAGCTGCTGGCGCAGCTGGACAGCGGCAAGCTCGACTGCGCGATCCTGGCCCTGGTGAAAGAGTCAGAAGCCTTTATCGAGGTGCCGCTGTTTGATGAGCCGATGAAGCTGGCGATCTATCAGGATCATCCGTGGCACGACCGCGATCGCGTACCGATGTCGGATCTGTCTGGCGAGAAGCTGCTGATGCTGGAAGACGGCCACTGCCTGCGCGATCAGGCAATGGGCTTTTGCTTTCAGGCCGGGGCAGACGAAGACACGCATTTCCGCGCCACCAGCCTGGAAACGCTGCGTAATATGGTGGCGGCAGGCAGCGGCATCACGCTGCTGCCCGCGCTGGCGGTGCCGAAAGAGCGCGTGCGCGACGGCGTTTGCTATCTGCCGTGCTACAAACCGGAACCGCAGCGCACCATCGCGCTGGTGTACCGGCCAGGCTCGCCGCTGCGCGGCCGCTATGAGCAGCTGGCAGAGGCGATCCGCACCCATATGCAGGGCTATATGAACAGCGCGTTAAAACAGGCGGTTTAACCCGTTCAGCGCGGCCACGCGGTAGGCTTCGGCCATGGTGGGATAGTTAAAGGTGGTATTCACGAAGTATTCAATCGTGTTGCCGCCGTTTTTCTGCTCCATGATGGCCTGGCCGATATGAATGATCTCGGCAGCGCGTTCGCCAAAGCAGTGGATCCCCAGGATCTCTTTGGTTTCACGGTGGAAAAGGATCTTCAGGCTGCCGACGTTCATCCCCACAATCTGTGCGCGCGCCAGATGCTTAAACTGCGCCCGACCCACTTCGTAAGGCACCTTCATCGCCGTCAGCTGCTGCTCCGTTTTGCCCACCGAACTGATTTCCGGAATGGTATAAATACCGGTTGGGATATCCTCAATCAGGTGCGCGTTCGCTTCGCCTTTCATCAGCGCCTGAGCGGCAATGCGGCCCTGATCGTAAGCGGCAGAAGCCAGGCTTGGATAGCCGATCACATCGCCTACGGCATAAATATGCGGCTGGGCGGTCTGATACATGCTGTTGACCTTCAGCAGGCCACGGCCGTCCGCCTCCAGCCCGACGTTTTCCAGCCCCAGCGCATCGGTATTCCCGGTACGGCCGTTGGCGTACAGCAGGCAGTCGGCCTTCACTTTTTTGCCGGACTTCAGATGCATGATCACGCCGTCGCTGACGCCTTCGATTTTCTCGAACTCTTCGTTATGGCGGATAACCACGCCGCTGTTCCAGAAATGGTAGGAAAGCGAATCTGAGATTTCCTGATCGAGAAACGCCAGCAGATGATCGCGCGTGTTGATTAAATCAACTTTTACGTTCAGTCCACGGAAGATAGAAGCATATTCGCAGCCGATCACGCCCGCGCCATAAATAATCACGTGGCCAGGTTCATGATGCAGATTAAGAATGGAATCGCTGTCGTAAATGCGCGGATGGGTAAAGTCCACGTCTACCGGATGATAAGGACGCGAGCCGCAGGCGATAACAAATTTCTCAGCGGTCAGTCTTTCCACGCTGCCGTCGTGCGTAACGATTTCGATAGTGTTGGCGTCAACGAAACGGGCGTCGCCCTGATACAGTTCGCAGCGGTTGCGCTCGTAAAAGCCCTGACGCATCCGCGTTTGCTGACTGATAACGTTTTCCGTATGGTTCAGAATGTCAGCAAAAGAAGAGCGCAGCAGGCGGGTGTGATCGCTGTAAAGCGGATTCTGGTTAAATTCGATAATGCGGCTGACGGCGTGGCGGAGTGCTTTTGATGGAATGGTTCCCCAATGGGTACAACCGCCGCCGATATTGTGATAACGCTCGATAACGGCAATGCGCGCGCCCTGTTTAACCAGGCCCATCGCCGCGCCTTCGCCGCCAGGACCGGAACCAATCACGATGGCGTCGTAATCATAAGACTGTTGCATACCAATACGTCCTATATTCTTATACAAATTTTCAACTTTATTCTAACATCTCGTGAGCGGGTTCCCAATTTTAACTGTTCAATTTGCCATTTATTGACAAAGCGGAAGGTTAACAGGCGTACACAAAGTTGATACCGCTGTACGCTGAAAAGTTTGATATAGTGCAAATCTGGCAGGCAAAACAGGCACAAACATGGGCGTCAGAGCGCAGCAAAAAGAACGGACACGGCGTTCGCTGATCGAAGCGGCATTCAGCCAACTGAGTGCCGAGCGGAGTTTTGCCAGCCTGAGCCTGCGGGAAGTCGCCAGGGAAGCGGGCATCGCGCCGACTTCCTTTTATCGTCATTTTCGCGATGTTGACGAGCTTGGGCTGACAATGGTGGATGAGAGCGGCCTGATGCTGCGCCAGCTGATGCGCCAGGCGCGTCAGCGTATCGCTAAAGGCGGCAGCGTTATCCGCACCTCGGTGTCCACATTTATGGAATTCATCGGCAATAATCCCAACGCTTTCCGCCTGCTGTTGCGTGAACGCTCCGGCACGTCGGCCGCGTTTCGCGCCGCGGTAGCCCGTGAAATCCAGCATTTTATCGCCGAGCTGGCGGACTATCTTGAAGTTGAAAATCGTATGCCGCGCAGCTTTACCGAAGCGCAGGCGGAGGCGATGGTTATTATTGTCTTTAACGCCGGGGCCGAGGCGCTGGATATCGACGTGGCGCAGCGACGCCAGCTTGAAGAGCGGCTGGTGTTGCAGCTACGGATGATCTCTAAAGGCGCTTACTACTGGTATCGACGCGAACAGGAGCGGCTGGCGGTGTCGCCAGGCGCCCATGATTAGGAGAGTGAGATGAGTTTAGCGACTGGCCGGGACAAGGGTACGCTGCTGCTGGCCTTTCTGACCGGGCTATCCATTAACGGCTCGTTTTCGGTGCTGTTCAGTTCGATAGTGCCGTTTTCCGTTTTCCCGCTTATCGCGCTGGGCCTTTCCGCCTGGTGCCTGCATCAGCGCTATCTTAACCGCGCGATGCCGGACGGCATGCCTTCTCTCGCCGCTGCGTTTTTCCTGCTCGGCATCCTGGTTTACAGCGCTATCGTCCGCGCGGAATATCCTGAAATCGGTTCTAACTTTGTGCAGACTATTTTGATGGTTGCGCTAATTTTCTGGATTGGCCTGAAGCTGCGGGCGCGCAGAGGCGGCTAACGCCCGACGGTGCAATAAAAAGAGCGATGCCTGGCATCGCTCTTTTGCGTTTAGCGCCGCGTCAGCAGAACGCCGCACTCCATATGATGGGTATAGGGGAACTGGTCAAACAGCGCCAGCCGTTCAACGTCATGGGTGGCGGAAAGCGTAGCCAGATTGTCGCACAGCGTCTGCGGGTTGCAGGAGATATAAAAGATGCGCGGGTAAGCCTGCACCATTTTTACCGTCTCTTCATCCAGCCCGCTACGCGGCGGATCGACAAAGATAGTCTCGCACTCGTAGCTGCTGAGATCGATGCCTTCCAGACGGTTAAACTGGCGCGTGCCGTTCATCGCCTGGGTAAACTCTTCTGCCGCCATGCGGATAATCTGCACGTTTTCAATATTGTTGACGGCAATATTGTACTGGGCGGAAGCGACCGACGGTTTGGCGATCTCCGTAGCCAGCACGCGACGGAAATTGCGTGCCAGCGCTAAAGAGAAGTTGCCGTTGCCGCAGTAGAGTTCCAGCAAATCGCCGCTGGCGTCTTTTGTCACGTCCAGCGCCCACTCCAGCATTTTAATGTTCATCGCCGCGTTCGGCTGGGTAAAGCTGTTCTCTACCTGACGATAGATCAGCTCTTTTCCGGCTACCGGTAAACGCTCGTCCACAAAATCCCGATCCAGGCAGATTTTGGTTTTAGTGGCGCGGCCAATCAGATGCAGATCGAAGCCTTCCGCACGCAGCTCGTCACGCAGCGCCGTGGCCGCCTGCTGCCATTCATCCGTCAGCGCGCGATGGTAAAGCATGGAAACCACAATCTGCTTGCTCAGCGTGGAGAGATAATCAATCTGGAACAGCTTATGGCGCAGCACCGGCTTATCGCGCACGGCGTCAATCAGGCGAGGCATCAGCTGATTGATCAGTTCACTGGCCGCCGGAAAGCTGTCGACGCGGATACGCTGGCGCGTCTGCTGGTCAAAAATAATATGGTAGAGGTCGTCGCCGTCGTGCCAGATCCGGAACTCAGCGCGCATACGGTAGTGGCTGACTGGCGAACGGAAAACTTCGACATCCTGTGCGGTAAAAGGAACCATCAGCGTTTGCAGACGGGCTACTTTCTCTTCCAGTTGGGCATCGTAGTGTTCGATCGGCAGCTGTTCGGGAGTCATGGTCATTCCTGGGTTAAGGGCCTTAAAAGCCCTGCGATTGTAGGCATCCGCCGCGTAATGTCCAGCGTTGTCCGGTGCTGGCATCGTTTGGATGCGCGGGCGTCTGGAATTCTGTATGGGTTAACCATAAAATGCGCTGCCGGCCTTTCAATAAGTTAAAAGGGAATCCAGTGCAAAGCTGGAGCTGACGCGCAGCGGTATGGAATGTCGTCGTGGGTGCCTGACACTGTCTTTGGATGGGAAGTCTGCACCGTTTCATGATTCCGAGCCCGAAGACCTGCCGGTGATTACGTCGCAACTCCTACGAGCGCGTTCTTTCTCGTATGCCTGCGGCATCTGCATGATCTACCGGATGCTCTGACACCATGATAACGAAACCGAAGCTGTTCGCCTTCAGCGCTACGGCACTTTCCCTCTGGGCGCAATATGGCTTTGCGCAGGATGCCGACAGCACGTTGGTCACCACCGCAAACCGTTTTGCACAACCCGTTTCCTCCGTGCTTGCGCCCACCACGGTCGTCACGCGCGAGGAGATAGATCGCTGGCAGTCGAAAAGCGTTGCCGATGTGATGCGTCGGCTGCCGGGCGTGGATATCGCGCGCAACGGTGGGCTGGGGCAGCAAACCTCGCTGTTTATTCGCGGCACCAACTCCAGCCACGTGCTGGTGCTGATTGACGGCATTCGCCTGAATCAGGCCGGCATCAGCGGCTCTTCCGACCTCAGCCAAATCCCGATCTCGCTGGTGCAGCGTATTGAATACGTGCGCGGCGCGCGCTCGGCCGTTTATGGCTCTGATGCGATTGGCGGCGTGGTTAACATTATTACCGGGCGGGAAAAACCGGGCACGACCTTAACGGCCGGAGTCGGTTCAAACGGCTATCAGGCTTATGACGGCGCCACGCAACAGATGCTGGGGGAAAACACGCGTGTGACCCTGGCGGGTAACTATACCTATACCAAAGGGTATGATGTGGTGGCGAACTATCCGGATGCTTCAGGCAACGAGCGGCAGAAAGATCGCGATGGCTTTATGAGCAAAACG
This sequence comes from Erwinia wuhanensis, assembly GCF_030484085.1. Taxonomy (NCBI): domain Bacteria; kingdom Pseudomonadati; phylum Pseudomonadota; class Gammaproteobacteria; order Enterobacterales; family Erwiniaceae; genus Erwinia; species Erwinia wuhanensis. The sequence goes on along the minus strand of NZ_JAUJUH010000010.1, from coordinate 2,286 downwards.
CTTTACGGCGCGATTGAACAGCAGATCAATGACGAGTTCAGCGGTTTCGTGCGCGGCTACGGCTACGACAACCGCACGGCCTACGATGGCTACTCTACCTATGTTAAGCCGGATACCTATGTCGATACGCGTCAGCTTTACAGCCAGACGTGGGATGGCGGCCTGCGCTTCAATAACGGGCTTTACTCTTCTCAGCTTGTCGCCAGCTATAGCCACTCTAAAGATTACAACTACAGCCCAGGCCTGGGACGGTATGACGGATCCGCTACGTTAGACGACTCGCAGCAGTACAATCTGCAATGGGGCAATAACATTGTGGTAGGCAACGGCAGCGTTAGCGGCGGCGTCGACTGGCAGAAGCAAACCATCGAGCCCGGCACGGCCTACGTTACCGACAGCCACGAAGTAACAAATACCGGCCTTTATGCAACAGCCCAGCAGGCGTTCGGTTCACTGACGCTGGAAGGCGCGGTGCGCGGCGACGATCATGCCGAGTTTGGCTGGCATAACACCTGGCAAACCAGCGGCGCATGGGAGTTCGCAGAAGGCTATCGCGTTATCGCCAGCTATGGAACGGCCTTTAAGGCGCCAACCATCGGCCAGCTTTACGGCTCCTTTGGCGGCAACAGCGATCTCGATCCGGAGCAAAGCAAGCAGTGGGAAGGGGGCTTCGAAGGCCTGACCGGCCCGGTTACCTGGCACGTGTCGGGCTATCGCAACGATATCGATAGTCTGATCGACTACAGCAACGTAACCAGCAGCTACTACAACGTGAATAAAGCCACGATTAAAGGCGTGGAAACCACGGCGTCGTTTGATACCGGCCCCGTCAGCCACACGCTTTCCTATGACTATACGGATGCGCGTAACGGTGAAACCAACGAAATCCTCTTGCGTCGCGCCAAACAGCAGGTGAAGTATCAGCTTGATTACACCCTGTATGCCTTCGACTGGTCGCTCAGCTATCAATATCTGGGCCAGCGCTACGATAAAGAGTATTCACAGGATGCCAGCGGCAAAATTGTGAAGCTTGGCGGCGTCAGCTTATGGGATCTCGCGGTTTCGTATCCGGTCACATCCCGGCTGACCGTTCGTGGTAGAATAGCCAACCTGTTTGATAAAGATTACGAGACAGTTTATGGCTATCAAACTCCAGGAAGGGAGTATTACCTCAGCGGCAGCTACACCTTCTAATCCGCGACCCACCGTGCTGGTGTTTGATTCCGGCGTCGGTGGGCTTTCCGTCTGCGAAGAGATCCGGCAGCTGCTGCCGGATCTGCACTATATCTACACCTTCGATAACGTCGCCTTCCCCTACGGTGAAAAAAGCGAAGCTTTTATTGTTGAACGCGTGCTTGAAATCGTGACCGCCGTTACGCGTCTGTATCCGCTGTCGCTGGTAGTTATCGCCTGCAACTCGGCCAGCACCGTTACGCTTCCCTCCCTGCGCGAACGTTTCAGTTTTCCTGTCGTCGGCGTGGTGCCGGCAATTAAACCCGCTGCGCGCTTAACGCGTAACGGCGTAGTCGGCCTGCTGGCGACGCGAGGGACGGTAAAGCGTCCTTATACCCATGAGCTGGTTAAGCGCTTCGCCGGTGAATGCAAAACGGAAATGCTGGGTTCCGCAGAGCTGGTGGAGCTGGCGGAAGCCAAGCTGCAGGGTAAAGAGGTGCCGCTGGAGCAGGTAAGACAGATCCTGCAACCCTGGCTGCGGATGAAAGAGCCGCCCGATACGGTGGTGCTCGGCTGCACGCACTTCCCTTTATTGGCGGATGAACTGCAACAGGTATTGCCTGAAGGGACGCGATTAATCGACTCCGGCGCGGCTATCGCGCGTCGCACCGTCTGGCTGCTGGAAAATGAGTCGCCAAAAGTCTTCTCCGAAGAAAGTAATCTGGCCTTTTGTCTGGCAATGACGGAGCAGGCAGTACAATTAATGCCCGTTTTACGGCGTTATGGCTTCGAAAAGCTCGAAAAACTGGCGCTTTAGCCCGGCTTTGCATAAAAAAACAACGGTCGGAAAATTTTTTAAAAATAGGGGTTGTCAGCCGTCAGAAACTCCCTATAATGCGCCTCCACTGACACGGAACAACGGCCTGACGGTCACCGGGTCAGAAGGTTCAGGAAGCTGAATCGCCGGAGAAAACTTCTGAAAAAGTGGTTGACTCTGAAGGAGGAAAGCGTAATATACGCCACCTCGCGGCAGGAAGCGAAAGCACTGCTCGCAACGCTCTTTAACAATTTATCAGACAATCTGTGTGGGCACTCGCAGGATTGATATCAAGC
>NZ_JAUJUH010000001.1:954665-967432 GCF_030484085.1 Erwinia wuhanensis | reverse complement strand
ACGTGGCGAACGCCAACCCGGGTCTGGATAAAATCTTCGACAGGGAGAAAGAGCAGCGGCGGGTGGAGACGGTGCAGGCGGTGGTGGATATCGGCCTGCAGGCCAGCGATATCGTGAGGACGCAGGGGGAAATAGCGGCGACGAAGAAGGCCACGGACGCGCTGAATAAGGCCGGCCCGGAAGAGCTCAAAGCAGCACAGAAAGCGTGGCAGAAGGCGAAGCTGGACCCGAAACTGCTGGCGGCAGCGAAGACGCAGCTGGAAGAAAAAGCGCGGCAGAACGGGGTGAAAACGGCGCCCGGCTACGACGATATAGCGAAGCAGGCTTACAATAATGCCATGGCGCCGTGGGGAACGGGCAGCGCCCTTCAGCAGGGCATCAGCGCGGCGACGGCGGCGGCCTCGGCGCTGGCGGGCGGCAACGTGGCGGGAGCCGTTGCGGGCGGTGCGGCGCCGTATCTGGCGGAGCTGATACATAAAGCGACCACCACCACGGATGCAAACGGCAAAGAGGTGGTGAACGTCGAGGCAAACCTGATAGCGCACGCGGTGCTGGGCGCGGCGGTGGCGCAGGCGTCGGGTGGTTCGGCGCTGGCGGGAGCGTCAGGCGGCGCGGCGGGCGAGTATATCGCGCAGCAGCTCTATCCGGGCGTGGACCGTGCAGACCTGAGCGAGGAGGAGCGTCAGACCATCAGCGCGCTGGGGACGCTGGCGGCGGGGCTGGCGGGCGGGCTTGCCGGGGACAGTGCGGGTGCTGCGGTGACGGGCGCGCAGGCCGGGAAGAACGCGGTTGAGAATAACCTTCTGTCCAATAAGCATGGCGTTGAAAATCTTGATGACAGAAGCCGTGCGCTTTATGAGAAGTTAAAAGCTGCCGGTATCGGTGGCATGGATGAGCTTCAGGTGCGATTTACAGCCTGCACGGACGGGGAGTGTGAGCGCAAGGTTCGTAATGAATATCGTCAGCAGGAGAAAGCGGCGGGAGAAAAGCTGCTTTCAATGTATAAATCCGGGGCGCTGACATCAGATGATTTCAATCTGCTGGTAACGGATTATGCCAGTACCATGCTGGCAGGTGCAAAAGAAGGGCAGCTTGACTCTGGTTACAGGGGATTCCTGGGAGATATTTACTCGCAGACGGGTATTGACTGGACGCCCATGGGCGTTATCGGCAACCCTTACGTTGCAGCGATTAAAGGCAGCCAGCAAATCGCGGAATGGAAGTCGCAGGGATTAAGCGACGAGAAAATTCACGACCTGGCGCTTAAAAATGACGTTATTTCATCGACGCTGTCGCCTGTTGACGTTAATGGCGTGATGAACCTGCTGGATAACGGGGCATCCGGACAGGATGTGATAAAATTTGCGTCCGGGCTGGCGTTCAATAAAGTTGTAAATGGTAAGGCTGAATCGGCAGCGGTAAAAGCTAGTGCTGATATAGTTAAAACAGGGACTGTTTTTGATTCAATTAAAACAACTCAAACTGCAATACCAGGGACATCTATTCCAAAGTCTTTTGAATTAAACGTTAATGGGAAAACTGTTTGGGTGAACCCAAATGCAACTAAGCATATGGGTGAATATTTAACACGAAATGGGTTGTCTCACAGTACAACCGAAGGAAGTCAGGCGATGCTGACCAGTCTTCAGAGTGCTATTAAAGATGCATCTTCGCAAGGGTTTAAGTTTAACGAAAAAATGCAGGTTGGACGTTGGGAGTTAGTATTTAGCCAACGACCAACAGATCCTTATCCAGTATTAAAACATGCGTTGTATAAATAATGAAATTAACTGTTAATAACGTAATTAATGAGACGGGAAGTGTAGCCATTACTATTGATGGTTACGTTCCTGTTGATATCAAACTCATTGATAATAAAAAACTTCCTCCTTTGTATTGGCGAGTTGGAAATGGCAGTAAAAGTTTGCTTGAATTGGCGGTGTTACCAGAAAACAGTTTTTTATCGTCTATAACATTAGTAATGATAGAACCAAGATCAGTCCATAAAACAGAGTCTATACGAGTAGATTTATCAGATAGTGTAGATGGGTTTCCTGTTGTGAATACAGAACTATGGGAATACTTAGGAAATGAGGATTTTGGTCATAGATTTGTTGACGATTTTAGTCTTGACATTCAAGCAATCATATCCAGAGAGTCTATTTTATTAGTAATTGGTGAAAATAAAAAATCAACTAGCTGGATAAAATGTAGTGAGAATTTTTACCTGGGAATAGATGATAAAAGAAATATCGTTAATTTACTTTTGGACAAGTTAACGCAAAGTGACATAGAAAGTTTTTTTGAAGCAGTGGGTTAGTTAGAAATCCCGGCCACCGCGCCGGGGTTTTACTTTATAAACCAGTCAGTTATCCGTTTTGGCCTGTGGTCTGCTGATCATCTCGATCAGCTCAGTCACCTGTCGCTGCTTACGGGCCGACAGCTTACAGACCTTCCTCAGCGTCTGCATAATCTCCGGTTCAGGTGGCGCTGCCGGTTCGCGTGCCGTCAGTGTAAGACAACCGCTCATAACCCGCACATTAACCGGCGTCGCGGTTGCAAATCCCATCACTTCCAGCCAGCCACCTTTAAGCTTAATACTGGGTGATGACCGGAATTACTTCGAATTTAGTCGGGACCGATCCGCGCTTTGTTAATCAGAGTCACATCGCCGAATCGCACGCAGCAAAACGTGCTGGTGCCGCAGGTCTATGCGAAGGTAAAAGAAGGCGATCTTACCGGCGACGGCGCGTTGTTCGGTGGCGGTAGCGTGACGCTGAATGCCCAAAAGGATATTACCAATAGCGGCACTATCTACCCAAACTTGGATTATTTTAATGCACAATAATAAAGAGCTTTATGCTTGCAGAGTCTGTGGAGCCATTCAGACGGATCTACCCTGGGGTGATACAGGTCAGGATGCGAGCTTTAATATATGTGATTGCTGTGGCGTTGAATTTGGTTATGAAGATGCCACCCTATTGGGCCTGAAACGTTATAAAGATAAATGGTTATCTGACGGAGCTAAATGGAATAATCCGAAATTTAGGCCAAAAAACTGGTCCCTGGACGAACAGCTTAAAAATATTCCGATCGAATATCGTTAACAAACAATCCCGGCCTTACGTCGGGATTATTTTTTACCAGCCAGTTACTTCTGGTCTGCCAGACGGATGGTTAGTTACCTCGGCCCGGTGAGCACCTCCACCTCCGTCCGGTCTCAAATCCCGCCTCTTCCAGCCAGTTACCCTTAAGGTTAATGCTGGGACAGCGGCTGTAATAGGTGGTCATATCGTTGCGGTCAGCGTGACGGATAGCGGATTACGCTGCTGACGCAGCAATGGCGCTAGCGTCGTGCGCGACCGGGGACAGTTACTGCGACAGGGCATTAAGTGACCTGTCTGGTAAAAATCAGGCAGTGGCGGACAGCGTTAAAGCCCTGATGAGCACGGATATCTGGCCAGCAGTAGCCGACACGATCAAACAGGCATCTGAGAGAAATCAGGCTGCACTGGAAGCAACGGGCGGGATGCTGGCCGGGATTATACTGCTGGGTAAGAAGGTTCCGGGATTCGGAAACCGTATTGAAACGGTGCTTAAAGCTGAAAAGAATTGGGAAACTGCTAGAAATAAAGCCATAAATATGGTTGGTGATTTAGGTGCTGATTCAAAGCCTGTTATTGGCCGATTGGAATTGAGTGCTGGTCATGGAAAGGTTATTGGTCGCCAATCCAGCGATGGCAAGGTAGGCTGGCGTGTGGATTATGATCCAGAGAAAGGAACACATATTAATATGTGGGATTACTCAAAAGGTAAAGGTCCTGGTAAGGCAGTAAAAACCGTCATACCTTTTGAAGGTAATGAAAAAGCTTCTGAAACTATATTGAAACAGCTTAATAGGTAGAAAAAATGACTTTGTTTGACGAATGCAAAGAAGCGTTGCTTGTTGATTTTAATATAGTTATTGGGAGCGAAGAAAGAAAAGCTATCGATATGCTTTATAATTATCCCGTTGCCGCTGGAGGAGTTTTGTGGAAGGAGATTAAATATAGTGATTATGATGATTTATATGGTGTCTTAAACGCGAACTTAGTAAAAAACCACGACGTATTCGTCTTAGCAGATGATGCAGATATACCACTATTCAGGACAAATATTAAGCTGATAGCGGAAAACGTTTATGATGTTACAGCATTGTCACCAAAGTTATTTATTTATAACGATGAAATCATAATACAGCCGTTATTCCCATCAGAGAGTTTTCGCGTTGGACTAAGATCTGACAATTTATGTTGAGAATGATAATCTGGCAAGTGCACTTGGCGCTATGGAAGCGCAAAAGAAAGGCACGATAGCGAAATACGAAGCCGTGCAGAAAGCTATCTGTGAACAGGATCAGGCTGCCTGTACCCAGATGGTGAAGGATGTTGGCGGAACCGGACTGGACTTTGTACCGATTGTTGGTGATATAAAGGGTTTTGCGGAAGCCAATACGGCGATAGATTATCTGGCGGCAGCGATAGGGCTGATACCGGGCGCAGGAGATGTGGTAGGCAAGGCCATCAAGGCTGCCGAAACGGCGTTGAAGAAAGGGGATGTTGCTGAGGCTTCGAGGCTGATTAATAAGGCCTGTGATGAAATTAAAGTCAAGGCGCTTGATGTTGGTTCATATAAAGAACTGAAAGCACGCGAAGTAGTTGGTGACGGCTTAGAACATGATCATATTCCGTCTTTTGCTGCTCTAAAAAAATCCAAATAAATAGAGTTGGGACGCCCACTTACTGATGCAGAAACAAAGAATATTTATCAAAATGCTACAGCAGTTGAAGTTCCAAAAGATGTTCATCAGGCAGGCCCTATTTATGGTGGTAAAAACACATCATCGCAGGTAGAACAAGATGCAATTAACCTTTGTGGCGCAGAATGTCGTGATATTGATTCATTAAGAAAGAATATGTTAGAACGGGGATATGATCCTGAGCTGGTTGATGATGCAATACAGCAGATAAAAGAAAGAAACCGTCAGATAGGGGTAATCAAGTAATGCCTGGATGGATAAAAATCATTGATTCTCTTGGGAAGTTTGAAAAATCAAGCGAATTTATAGAACTGAATGACGCTATTGGAGAAGTTCCAATTTTATCCGAAGCTCCTGCGGAGCATAACGATCCTGTAGGCCATACGAAGTATTATAAATATGTACAATCAGGACTGGAAATTGGATTAAGAAAAGGAGTGGTAAATCATATCCATTTTTACTTTGATGGTTATGAAGGCTATGCCTGTTTTCAAGGGGAACTACTGTCTGGCATATGCTCAGGTTGGAATGAGAAATCAATACGGCATATGTTAGGCGAACCTTCCGCAAGCGGCGGAGGAAAATCAGATATGCTTATGGGTTATTTAAATCGCTGGATTAAATATGACAAAGAAGGATATGCTTTACATCTGCAATTTGATCAAAGCGATAAGCTATGCAGAACTAGTCTTATCTATTTAAATTAATAAAATCTTCGACAAGGAAAAGGAACGTAATCGGCTGAAGGCGGCGCAGCTCGTTGCTGAGATCGGGGCGCAGGTTGGCGATATCGCCAGAACCGAGGGCCAGATAGCCGGGGAAAAAGCGAAGCGTGACCCGGCAGCGCTTCAGGCGGCCAGAGAACAGCTTGCGGGTTCCGGTAAGACGTTCACGGACGCGGACGTGGCGAAGCAGGCTTACAACAACGCGATGGCGCCGTTCGGCACGGGAAGTGCACTGCAACAGGGTATCCAGGCGGCCAGCCCATACCTGGCGGAGCAGATACACGTCCTGACGGAAGGCAATCCGGAAGCGAAAGCGATGGCCCACGCGGTTGTCGGGGCGGTAGCGTCTTACGTGTCCGGCAACTCGGTGCTGGCGGGCGCAGCGGGCGCGGTCAGCGGCGAGCTGATGGCCGGGCTAGTGATGCAGCAGCTGTATCCGGGTAAGGAAGTCAGCGACCTGACGGAGACGGAAAGGCAAACCATCAGCGCGCTGGGCACGCTTGCTGCGGGTCTGGCTGGCGGCGTGGTTGGTGACGGTGCGGGGAATGCTGTTGCGGGGGCGCAGGTGGGGAAGAATGCGGTTGAGAATAACTGGCTGAGCGCTACACAATCTATTGCCTTCGACAAAGAATTGTCGGATTGCCGTAAATCAGGCGGTGACTGTCAGGCCGTTATTGATAAGTGGAAGCAGGTGAGCGATGAGCAAAGCGCAGAAACCGACCAGAAACTTCAGGACGATCCGCTGGTAGTTCAGGTATGGGATAAGGAAGTGGCTCAAGGGGGTTATGATATGGCAGTGCGTCCCGGCTGGCTGGGTAAACTGCCGGGTGTGGATGCGATGACCAGTGAGGAAGCCAAAGCCTACGTCCAACAGTGGAACGGTCAGGATCTGGCGAAGATAGATGTAAACAGCCCTGAGTGGGTAAAATATGCGGCGTTTGCATCAGATCCTGAGAATCAGGCAGCATTAGCTTCATTGGGTAAATTGGGCGATGATCTTTTTAAGCTTGCTAAGACAACTGTTTCGAATATAGCTCAAGGTGGAGTATCGACAGGCATAAAGAGCATGCAAACAGGGTTGAGAAACCCGCAGCAAGTAGACCAGATAAAAAATGACATGACGTCAGGAAATTATAGGTTTAATGCTCCTGAAGGCCGTATAGCTGGGTATATAGATAGTAAGGGAAATTATTATATATCTGAAGGTAACCATCGGATGGTGGCTGCTCAGGAAATATATAAAAAGACTGGAGATAAATCTTACATAGATAAATTACTTCAAAATGGTTCATGGACTCAGACAAAGAATGCTCCAGCAGGAGCTAAATCTATGCCGACAAGGAAATGATGATCTTATGGAGAATGATATCTTTATGAAAAAAAATGAGATATATGTAAAAATGTTATCTCTTTCTCTGCCTTACATCAGAAATATTCAGTCATTGGATAAAAAAGATAAAGGGCGTGACATATCGTGCTACTTTGAAGCTGAATTAGTACATAATCTAATGCATACACTGCTTATCTCAGACTTCGTTGAGCATGATTTATGGTTCTTAAATAATCAAGCGAAATACTATTTTGAGAAATGCAGTGAAGACATATCACCTAACTATATTCAACACGTTAAATATATAGAATCATTATTCAAATTGGTTCCTGATGAATTAAAGTCTAAGCTACAATGGCAAGGCCCTTGATAAAAATCGCAGCCCTTACGGCTGGGATTTTACTTTCTGGACCCGAAACTGCTGGCGGCAGCGAAGACGCAGCTGGAAGAAAAAGCGCGGCAGAATGGGGTGAAAACGGCGCCCGGCTACGACGATATAGCGAAGCAGGCTTACACTAATGCCATGGCGCCGTGGGGAACGGGCAGCGCCCTTCAGCAGGGCATCAGCGCGGCGACGGCGGCGGCCTCGGCGCTGGCGGGCGGCAACGTGGCGGGAGCCGTTGCGGGCGGTGCGGCGCCGTACCTGGCGGGGGCGTCAGGCGGCGCGGCGGGCGAGTATATTGCGCAGCAGCTCTATCCGGGCGTTGACCGTGCAGACCTGAGCGAGGAGCAGCGTCAGACCACCAGCGCGCTGGGGACGCTGGCGGCAGGGCTGGCGGGCGGGCTTGCCGGGGACAGTGCGGGTGCTGCGGTGACGGGCGCGCAGGCCGGGAAGAATGCGTTGGAAAATAATAATCTTCTCCAGCCACCAAGGGCTACGCCTGTACCCGTTCCGGGATTACCATTGAGTCCGGGTGACAAGGTAGTTCAGAACGCGAATAACATAATTGCATCCGAGCTGGATAAGACTCTGAAAAGGTCAGGAACTGAGGCGGATACTCCGCCGATCACTGATGGTCGTGCAATCGTTGAAGCGCGTGATGATACTGCAAAATCCCGCAATCCAAAAGTGGCGCATAATCAGCAGCATCAGGATGGCAGTAGTAACAAAACGGAAACTGCGCCGGTGAATGATGATCTGACCGGCGGAAAACTGGTTAATCCTTTTCATGATGAAAATAAAGGAACGTCACTGGTTACGCCGGATCGGTCTGGTGAGCAGGGACCAGGCAATACCGGGAATAGTGATGGTCTGCCGGATACGGGAGGCAATACAACGGTCACGCCGATTCCTGAGTATAATAAAGATGATTTAGCTTATTTGGCCCTAAGAGGAAAAGAAGCTCAAGAAACTGCCAGTAATTTAGGTTTTGAACGAAAAATAACCGCTCCTAAAGCGCCATTTAATTCTCCTGGGCAACCAGTATTCTTTGACGGTAAAACGTATATCACGCCTGATGTTGATAGCCATAATGTTACTAATGGTTGGAAAATTTTTGACCGTAAAGGAAAACGTATGGGGACTTATGATAGTGATCTAAAACGAGTTAAGGACTGATATATGTTTGGTATTTTTCCTGAAAGTGAAGCAATATATGTCGATGGCGAGTGCGTCTTGCCAGCATCAATAATAATTGATGAATTTTCAGAAATGGTGAATATACCTCTATCTTACTGGAGTGTTAATGACTACAAAGTTAACTGGCTAAGTTCACTTGAAGAGGGGCTGGCTAATAAAAAACATGCAGCTTTAGCTGTTTCAATGTATGAGCCAAACAATGCGAACTTTATATTTACTTGGGTGTTGTATTTTTTGGAAAGTAATGTTTTCGTTCAAAATATCATTTTGTTTTTAGATGACTGCCCCAGCTTTACTCCTGAAACTATAAATGATTTTATTGAGCCGCGAACAACGCATAATGAAGAAGGTATGAAAATATCAGAATGGGAAACTGATTTAAAAAGTGTTTTAGATTTCTACCATAGTCTGAAACGCTAATAAAACCCCGGCTATCGAGCCGGGATTTTATTAATCTCATATCAGTTAATTTTTCGATCTGTTAAGACCCTTTTGAAATTAAAGATTTTCTTGGGGGCTGAGCCGGGAATTTCTGACAGCCGCTTACTCCGAAATGCGCCATTCCAAAGTTCATTCCTAGACCTTGCGTGACGCTCCCGCGGTATGGCAATCGCCTGGATAAACTCTGAGATCTTCAGCATGCAGTCAGATAACTTCTTACAGATTGGTTTCTGTATGTTTACCACTTAAGGCTCTACTTGAGATACCTGCAGCGGCTCATGTGGACTGATTATCAGCCTGCCCTTTATCACCCGCTCGTAAATCAGTGTTTCCTGCACAAATCTCGCCTTTGCTATTGAATGCCTGGCGGAGCAGATACATACGCTGACGACCACGAAAGGCCCGGACGGCAAAGAGGTGGTGAACGTTCAGGCGAACCTGATTGCGCACGCGGTAGTGGGCGCGGTGACCTCATACGCGTCGGGTAATCCTGCACTTGCGGGTGCTTCTGGCGCGGCGATGGGCGAGTACATCGTGCAGCAGAGGTATCCGGGAGTTAAGCGTGAAGACCTGGGTGAGGAGCAGCGGCAGACCATCAGCGCGCTGGGCACGCTGGCTGCGGACCTTGCGGGCGGGCTTGCCGGAGACAGCACGGGCGGTGCGATAACGGGTGCACAGGCCGGGAAGAATGCGGTTGAGAATAATGAATTGTTTAATCTACCCTCAGGCCTGAATAATTACGGCCTTGTACAGGGTAGCTTAATGACAAATACAGATAATCAGGTCGATGAAAATGGGAAAGCACTCCCGGGCATGACATTACAAGATAAAGCAGCTCTTTCGGCAGATATGGCTAAAGGCAACCTGACTGCCGGTCAGAATCCGGCAGTCAGGATTGTTAACGGCCTGGGGGGGGCAGGGATGACGACGTTTTTGGCGCCGGTGTTACTGCCAGCCACTGCGACAGCTGAGGCGGTGATGGGTGCAGGTGCGATAGGCGGCACAGCTAACGTGTTTAACCAACTAAGTAGTGGAGAGCCGTTCAGCGCCACGGATGCACTGATTGCAACCGGTGTCAGTTATTTACGCAGGGTAAAGGATTCTGGTTCACTGAAGCAGCGAGCGTTGCCGGTGCGTATGCGGGAGCCAGGTTGCAGGGTAAAAATACTTTAGCACCGATGATTGGAGCAGGTTTAGGGATACTGGGGGGCGCAGCGATAGGTAAAAGAGTGGAGAAGGTGCAGGACACAATCCCTCAGTTTACAATACCTAAAATAACAGGGGTAGTCGCTGAATCTGCAGGTTCTGAATATCTCGGGAGTTCCACACGAAATCTTGCTGAAAAAGTTCAAAGAAAACTGGAGAAAAGTAGTAATGCAAAATAATAAAATTAAAATTTTATTATTGTTAGTGGTTTTATGGGTGGTTGGCGTTTTTACTTTTCTTGTAGGTGGTCGATTGTTTATATCTTTAGTATCCTATTGTTTATTTAATGATTTTGATTTTGATAGAAATAACTTGATTAGAGGGTTGGAAATATCAATCGAATGCGGGGTTATTATTGGTGTGGGACAGTTTCTCATGTCGAAAGAGAAATCAGCCTCACCAACAGACTACAAGTAAAATATGCTAATGCTGGCCAATCGATACAGGATGTTTTTTAACTGACGATTGATGCTTGGTTAGTTACAGGCCTGTCAGTCCTTTGTGACAAGTCGTTTAGAGAGAACGGGTTGAGAGGCAATAGTGCAGAGATTGGCCAGCGTCAGCCAGAGGGGCGGCTGTACCTTATCGGGTGAAAGTCATTCACGATATGGCACCCACGAAAGGCCTGGAAGGCAAAAGATGGTTAAAGTGGAGACCAACCTGATAGTGCACGCGGTACCGGGTGCGGCGCTGGCGGGAGCATCAGGCGGGGCGAAGGGCGAGTATATTGCGCAGCAGCTCTATCCGGACAGCGCGGTGACCGGGGCGCTGGCCGGGGAGAATGCGGTTGAGAATAACTCGCTGAGTGGAGATAACGCCCGTCAGCCAGTCAAAGAAAGTGCGGAATGGTGGAAGAAACAGGCACGCGACAAGCGGGGTAAAGGCACGACATCAGCTACAAGCATTATTAATGCTATTGCGGATAGCGGCGATACGGCAATAGGTTCAGCGGATTACGTTGCCGATGCGGCAATGACGCTGGCTTCGTGTGCAACGGGTAACGGCTACTGCCCGCAAGCATTGAATAACCTGTCCGGGAAAACCAGGCGGTAGTTGAAGATGGACGTAAAATATCAGAGTAGAGCACTGATTTAAAAAGTGTCTTTGATTTTTACAACAGCCTTAAAGAGTAAGTAAAACATGGTTGTCAGCCTTGGTTTTTTAGCCATGTTTATATCTATAGGGAAATGCAATGAACTATTCGTACATAATAGCGAACGCACCGACAGGGAAAAATCCGTAAGGGCGATGATGTGTGGATAGATATAAGCTATAAACTGAAGCAAGTTTCAAAGGACAACGACCGCTGTGCCAGCAGATAACCAGCGCGGGCGGCAGCCTCATCTTCACGGCGAGTGATAAAAACAATTTTTAATGACGTATCGGCAAGAAATTTAGTACAATCCCATCTCAAACAAAGGGATTTAATCAACTCAGTAAAAAAGGGAATGAGTAATGAAAGTAAAAATTACCGCATTGGCATTAGTTTGTAGTGGCCTGTTGGTCAGCACCGGCGTATTGGCTGACAGCCATACTTTGTCGGTTGGCTATGCACAGAGCAAGGTCGAAGATTTTAAAAATATTCGCGGCGTCAACGTTCAGTACCGCTATGAATGGGATTCACCCGTCAGCATTATCGGTTCCTTTAGCTATATGAAAGGCGATGACAGCTATTCTGAAAGGGTTGAGGCTTTTGACGATATTAGCGGTTATGATGGCAAAACGGATGTGAAATATTACTCGTTTATGGCTGGCCCGGCCTGGCGTATTAACGACTACGTCAGCCTCTATGCCCTTGCCGGTATGGCGCATACAAAAGTAGAAGACAAAACAACCTATCTTTCTGCGTATTCAGAAGAGGATAATGCAAGCAAAACGTCGTTTGCTTATGGTGCTGGCGTGGCTATCAATCCGACAGACTTTCTTTCCGTAAATATCGGTTATGAAGGCACGCGCGTTAAATTCAATGATGACGTAGCGATAAACGGTTTTAATATCGGTCTTGGGTATCGTTTCTGATTTCGCCCTGTATGAACCCCGGCTAAACTGTCGGGGTTTATTACCTCGAATAGCTATTGAAACGGAATGATTCAATTAACAATGAGCGTAGAAAATGTTTTTTGGTGATCCTTATCGTTTTGCCATATTTGCTGAATGTATTCCTGACTGGAATCCTCCTTCAGGCTCTTTCTACAATGGGCTTTTCTACTACAGTATTGACGGCAACTTTTTCCCGCAGGATTTAAGAACGGCCACGCTCTGTGTGGATGTTAATACACTCCTGGATCCCGCTAATGCCCTGTACACGCCGCCGATAAATGCAGAGGTGTTCGCTATGCCCGGGCCTGACGCTTTCAAATATTTATATAGTCTGACTTGGCCAGAAAGCACGGCAGAGGAGGAGTACCCGGAAGGGGATCCTGTTTACCGTGCAGATACAGAAAATATTTCCGAAAGCGGCGCCTCTGTTTTTGCTGTTTCCGATGGCAAGATGGTCAGGATCCTGGCAGCCAGAATGCAGCGCCTTGTGCAAAAAAAGGATAGCGACCGCTATGAATGGGTCGATAAAAAGGCACTGAACATTGCTGAAATCACCCTTGCCAGCAGTGAAATAGCGGCAATTCTGGATAAAATAAAAAATTATTATTCTTCCCTTACGCCATTACCTGAATAAGCTTGTCCTGACAA